>NZ_PNDV01000065.1:0-28771 GCF_005930865.1 Pseudoalteromonas sp. S554
TTGGTACGACTGAGTGGATTCGAACCACCGACCCCTACCATGTCAAGGTAGTGCTCTAACCAACTGAGCTACAGTCGTATTACTATATTTAAGTAAGTGTTAATTGCTTAACAACGGCCGCTAATATATAGCGTGGCGGTTGGTGAATCAAGCACGTTTCGTGTTTTTAGGTTTATTTGCCGTTTTTTTATTCATATTGGGCTGATTTCACACGTTTTATAAAACTCTTGCCACCAAATAACATGCTGTTTAGCTGAGCTTTTCAATTGATTTAATAAATTGGTATTTGAGTTTGCTTTAATCAGCTGATTAATTTCATTAGTTGTTACACGTTCTTGGTACCACAGTTGATTTAATAAAGGCTGAAGCACTTCAAGAAAACCAATGAGTTGTGCTTGGTAAGGCTGAATTTGTGAAAGATAGAACTTTTGAAATATATTATTCATTATTTTAGCTTTATCTTTGTTTTTACCCACTGGGCATAGGGTGCTTAAATTGATGTTATGCACCAACCCCGTGGCGATTTTATTTAGCCTTATTTGTTGCCTGACAGATTTAATTAATGATTGAATAAACCTATATTTATTAAGCGTTTCGAGTGCTTGGTATATTGCATCTGTGTTTATTTCGTCAAATTGAGCCTGAGCTAATTGCGCTTTAATAGCAGTAAGTTTACGCATAGCCTCAATTGTGTCGCTAAAGCCTGCGGGTTCTTTACTTAATTCTGAAGCGGTTAGTGACCACGTGCGGTTGAGCTCTGGTTCCTCAATAAGGGCTGCATTAAAATAATGTAGTAAATCAGCTTGTTTTTGATTTTTTGCTTCATGTATTTTTTTATACGTTACTGAGGATTCATCGAGGGAGGCTAAGCAGCTGTTGGCGTGTTGAATAAAGTCTATTTGATATTTCAAACGCCCTGCAGCGGTTGCTGTTTTACCCAGTTGGTTGTTGTGCTCACTTATTACCACATTTAAATTGCAGCTGCTGATCCCGGCAAGCTCAACTATACCCAGTGTTATTTTACTGTTGTTGAGTTCGCTTAACGGCTTTAATTTGAGTGAGTTAAGCGCTGGGAGGTCTTCTGATTTGTTGTCGGTTATATTTTCAAGGCGTTCTATGTAGGTATTGTTTGTACTACTGGGGGCCTCTGTGCAAGCACTTAGCATAGTAACGGTTAGTATTAGTAACATGCATACTAATACTAACTGCTTTATGTTATTTAAATTAAGCTTGTTGGCTAATAAATGGTTCATGTTTAAAGCGCTTACTAACGGTTATCATTAACAAAATGGCTGCAACAGTGAGCCCGACAATTATACCAATCCAAAATCCGTGCGGCCCCATTGCTGGCACAATTATATCTGTTCTTGCCAATACGTAGCCTAAGCTAAAGCCGATTAACCAATACGAAATAAACGTGATGTAAGAAATAGGGGCAGTGTGTTTTAATCCTCTTAAAATGCCATTTGCTGCAACTTGCAGGGCATCGGGTAGTTGATAAATACAGGCTAAAATCATAATTGAGGTCGCAAGGGCAATAACCGCAGGGCTATCTGTGTATAGCTGGCTTATCACATCACGACCTATAAATGTTATAAACGCTAAGAACAGTGCGATTAATATAGCCAGTAGATAACTTGTCGATACGGCTATTTTTAACTGATCGAACTTATTCTGGCCATACAAATTACCAATTCGAATGCTAATGGCAATAGAGAGGCTTAGCGGCATCATAAACAGTAACGCGGTAACACTTGCTGCAATTTGATGGCCTGATACAGCAACCGCTCCTAAATGGGCAATAAAGAGTGGAATACACGTAAAAAGTGTTACTTCAAAAAAAGTAGCCAAAGAGATAGGAATACCTAATTTTGTAATAGTGGCGATAGTCGTTATATTTGGTTTTTCAAACGGTGTGAGTAGCCCTTTGGCATCTATCTTTTTACTCATTTGGCAATAAGTGATCTGTGCTAATGCCATCACTGTTAAAACAATAGCTGTTGCTATACCACAGCCAGCTCCGCCATAGGCGGGAAGGCCAAATAAACCATTTATGAAAATGTAGTTAGCAGGAATATTAACGGCTAATCCGAGTAAGCTAATATAGAAGGCCGGTTTTGTCATACCCATGCCTTCAGTCATGTTTCGGTAGGTTGTAAAAAATAAAAATCCAAACACCCCCCATTTAACAAATTGAATATAGTCGAAAGCGAGGCTCGCAATAGCCGGGCTTGTATCTAGCTGTAATATTATAATGTTTGCCAAGTAGGCAATACTAAAGCCTGTAATACACAGTAAAACGGTTAAATATAAAGCTTGTTGAAAATAGTGGCTTATGCCTTTTTTGTCATTAGCGCCGGCAAATTGTGCAATTATGCCAGTTAGTGCTAACAAAATACCTTGCAACGCTAAAAGTAGTGGGTTCCAAATACCAGTAGCAATAGATAGCGCAGCTAGGTCGGTAGGGCTGACCTGACCTGCCATTATAGTGTCGACCACCGACATTAATATAAGGGTAACTTGTGCTAAAAAAACAGGCAGCGCGAGAGAAAGTAAACGCTTAGCTTCCCAATTACAAAAGGTCATAAAAACAGCTATTTAATGAGTAAGGCTGTAATTGTAATCTATTGTCTTTGAAATAAAAATCTAAGGAGTGAATGATTTTATAATTCGATACGTTAAACTAATACTTTGTCATAACTTAACGAGATTTTATGTTTACAGGTATAGTACAAACTCAAGCTACTGTGGTGTCTAAAAACCATAATGAGGGTGTGTTACGTTTAGTGGTGTCGGTGAGCGATGACTACGTTAAACACCTAGATTTAGGAGCCAGTATTGCGATTAATGGGTGTTGTTTAACAGTAGTAAAAGTTGAGCTAAGTAACCAAGATGTAGTCGCGCAAGTTCACTTTGACGTGATTGACGAAACACTTCAATTAACTAATCTAGGGCTTCTTGATCTGGGCAGTTTAGTAAATTACGAGCGCTCTGTTACTTTTGGCACAGAACTGGGTGGGCATATTGTATCGGGACACATTCACTGTTCGGCTAAAATAAATCAAATAATTAATACTCAAAGCAACTGCAAAATTCAGGTAAGCTTACCGGTAAAGTGGCAAAAATATGTATTGTACAAAGGCTTTGTCGCCATTAATGGTGCTAGTTTAACAGTAGGCGAGATTGACGAGCAGGGCTTTTGGTTGCATTTGATCCCAGAAACATTAGCAATTACAAACTTAGGTAAAGCGCAAGTGGGTGATGAGCTAAATATAGAGGTCGATCAGCAAACTTACACTATTGTTAACACCGTAGAAAACTACCTGCGTCATCAAAATTAAAAAATTTGTTCGTCGTCACTGTCTACGTGTAGCTCTAATTTATTGTTTGCATGGTCTATGTGCATATTTAAATGGATTGGGTTGCAACAGGCAGTGCAGTCTTCAATATAGTCCTGATCGCCCATGCTGGCATCTAAATCCAAATGAATGTGGTGTCCGCAAAACGGGCAGCTAATACGTTGTGATAAAAAGTCTTTCATAATCACTCCAAATACAAATAACTTAAGCAGAGCTTGGAATGTTTTTATTCTAACCACGGCTTAATGACGTAAAACTGAACTCATTAGAACCCTTTAAATATAGTCTGTTTAGCGTGTTATGACAGTTTATTTACACTTATTGCATAAGCTTATCTATATGTTGTTTAGCTTCAGTAAGATAGTGCCCAGCAAAAATATTTGCATGATTTAAAATAGGGTATAGTTGGTAAATATGTTTACGTTTTTGATAGCTTGGTAGAAGAGGATATTGCTTATTATAGGCAACATAAAATTCATCGGGTAGTGGCGCAAATAGCTCGCTCATTGCGATATCCACTTCCCGATCACCATAATAACAAGCGGGATTATATACGGTCGGTACTTCTTTTAAAAAGCCCAAGTTGCCTCGCCAAAAATCACCATGTAACAAAGATGGGTTCACAACATGACCATGTAATTGTGCTTTAACTTCATTAATTATGTGCTCGGGCTTGGCAAATTTAATGCCTTTTTCGGCTAATAGTTGTAATTGCCACCCTATGCGTTCTTCGGCAAAAAATACATCCCACTTTTTGTGCCAACGATTTGGTTGAACGGTTGTAGCTAAGTGATTATCTATATCAAAGCCAAACATTGCCTGGTCATGCTTTTGGTGCATTTGCGCTAGTTGAGTGCCCATTTTTTGCCATTGGCAATAGGGCTGCTCATCAAGCTCTAACCACGAAAGTACGATAAATGAAAATTCAATGTTAGCACCTGATGTAATGCAGCTTGGAACACTAAAATAACTATTATTAGCAAGCATCTGTAAGCTCCTAGATTCACTTTCTAATCGCTCAAGCTCGCTTTTGAGCGCAATTTTAACAAAGTAGCTTTGTGTGCCATTACTTATATGAAAATATTTATCGGTTGTTGTGCCTTGCAGTTGCCGCTTTTGTGTGTGTTTAAAGTCAGTATTTGTAGCTTGGCTAATGTGCTCGTTAATTGCTTTCCACATAATAGTTGCTCGTATTTTATACAGACACTTAAACTATGGCAAAAAGGGATTAATTTAACAAACTAAACGTTGTAAAATTAGTGAATGTGTCGCACAAAGTGACGCTAACTGTAATGGAGTAAAAATGAACAAAAGTTTTATAACCAATTTACTAGCAAGTATTTGTGTAGCTGCAGGATTGATGTTTGATCAGCCAGTAGTTTTGTCGGTGGGGTTATTTGCACTTTCTGGGGCAGTGACCAATTTATTGGCTATTCATATGCTATTTGAAAAGGTTCCGTTTTTATATGGGTCTGGTGTTATTGCGCTTAAGTTTGAGAGCTTTAAAGTTGCTATACGAAACCTAATACTCACTGAGTTTTTCTCCGAGCAAAAAATTAATAATTTACTCAACAAGGCGCAGCCTAATATCGACTTTGAACCGATCATTAGTAATGTTGATTTAAATCCAGCTTTCGATAATTTACTCGAGGTTATAGAGCAATCGCAATTTGGTAGCATGCTGGGTATGTTTGGAGGCACTGCTGCAATAGAGCCAATGCGCGAAAAATTTATTGATAAAATGCAACTTTCGTTAGCACAAATTTCTCAAACAGAGAACTTTAAAGCGTTAGTAACGCAAACGCTTTCACAAGGAAATAGTGCTCAAGGGTTGCACAGCACAGTACTTAAACTTGTTGATGAACGCCTTGATGAATTAACCCCTAAAATGGTGAAAGAAATTATTCAAACAATGATACGCGAGCACTTAGGTTGGTTAGTTGTTTGGGGCGGAGTATTTGGCGGTTTATTTGGTTTAATTGCGGGTGTTCTTTAAGCAATAAAGTTAATAATAAAACTAAGCAGGTTATAGTTATGCCTGCTTAGCTATAACGTTTAAACATGTTATTGCGGAGACGAAATAACAATGATTTCAGTTGACGACACCTTTGCTAAATCTTTAATTGAAGTGCGAGTACTGCTTTCAATATTTAAGTAATTAGCACTTTTATCTAAATTATAACGCGCTACAAAATCACCCATAGGTAAGTTATTACACGTTAGTTTATTGCTAATAATGCTTTTTTTAACGTTCAATGACTGCTGTGTTTTGCGTAGTAAATATGCTTTATTAGACGCAACAGCCATACAAATTTGTGTGCCTGGCGTTGAGTCGGCTGCTACAAATTGTTTTGCTGATACAGGTGCTGCTAATGCTGCACTACCAATTACAAGTGTTGTACATAATGCTGTTTTAAATGTATTCATTTTACTTTTCCTCGTTGTTTGCGGTTGCAAGCTAATTATTAAACTAATTAATTAAAAAAGCTGTTAACCAAACGCAACAAGCTGTAAGCAAGTATGTTTAATGTACACACTTACTTATAGGCTCATGAAAAAGCATATTTTTAAGTGTGTTTTTTGACACACTTTCATAAAAATAATTTATTGATACTGACATATTTTTTTAGGCTGGTATTATCGCCCAATAAATTGATGTGTAGATTTTTAGGATAAACAGTGAGTAAAGCGTTAGCCAGTTATTATCAACAAGCCTATGCCTGCGAACAACAACATTTTAATCAGTGTTTTTATTGTGGCTGCGAAGCAACTGAACGCGATCATTGTCCGCCTCTTCATATGCTGCAAAGTATTATTGATTTAGGCGAGGATGCCGACTTCATTTCAATTCCTGCTTGTTATGAATGTTATGCGCTATTACATAACGAACGACTAATGACGATTGACGAGCGCTTTACCAAAATTAAAAAAAAGCTGTCTAATAAATATGCCAAAGCACTGCGTGTCTATAATATGTGGGAAGAAAACGAATTAAGTGACATGAGTGATGAGTTTGCTCACAGTATTCAGGCCGGTATGAAATTAGGAAAAGAAGCCGCAGAGCGATTGGCATTTACAGGTTTTAGTTACGCCACTGAAGAGGCACGTGTCACAGTACGCGAAAAAACAAAAGAGTTTGATGTAGAAGGTAACGTTTTTACCGATTTTAAAGACGCACTGAATTACTGCATTACCTCTTTAAATGTGCAAAAAAGTGACTTTTATAAAATTTTAGTTGAAGACTACAACGGCGATTTTAACAAAGCCCTTAGTCAGTACCGTCATCGCCACGACAAGGTAACAGCGGCTAAAGATGGTAATACTCTTATTAAAGATTTTTCTAAATTACATAAGCAAAATTCAGATTTTGTAACTCGCACGGTCAAACATTTTATCAGCAAAGATCCGTCCCTCACCACAGAGGGCGCACTAGAAAAGCTATATAACAATTATATAAAAAAATAATCACGTAAATTCATCTTAATTTACCGCGTTTTCACCTGTTTTTTTAGCTTTATGCCCAAGCTTTCGCTAAAGTATTAAAAAAACAGGAGAACCCAACAACATGAATAAATTTGCTCCCTCTTTATTAGCAGTTGGCTTAGCCGCTGCACTTGTAGGTTGCCAAGAAAATGGCCCGCAAGATGATAAAATTACTATTAACAAAAACCCATACCCAAGTACTTACACGCCAATTTCTACAACAAGCACACTCATCACAAACGCGACTGTTCTTACAGGTACCGGCGAACGCTTAGATGACGCTGATGTACTATTGGTCGATGGTAAAGTACAGCAAGTAGGTAAAGACTTAACTGTAAAAGCAGACACAACTATTGATGCACAAGGTAAATGGGTAACACCAGGTATTATTGATGTTCATTCACATTTGGGTGCCTATCCAAATCCATCGGTAGAATCACATCAAGATGGTAATGAAATGACCAGCCCAAATACGGCCGAAGTTTGGGTAGAGCACTCTGTTTGGCCGCAAGATCCAGGGTTTAACCGTGCGCGCGAAGGCGGTATTACCTCGTTACAAATCTTGCCAGGCTCTGCTAATTTATTTGGCGGGCGTGGTGTTACGCTTAAAAACGTGCCAGCACACACAATGCAAGGAATGAAATTTCCTGATGCACCGTATGGCCTTAAAATGGCGTGTGGTGAAAACCCAAAACGCGTATATGGTCGTAAAGGTGTATTACCTTCAACACGTATGGGTAATATGGCTGGTTACCGCACTGCGTGGATTGGCGCGCAAGAATATAAGCGAGCATGGGATAAGTACGATGCAGAATACGCAGAAGGTAAAAATCCTGAAGCCCCGAATCGCGATATAAAGTACGATACATTACGCGGCGTTCTTGAAGGCGAAGTAATGATCCACAATCATTGTTACAAAGCCGAAGAAATGGCGATGATGATTGACCTTTCTAAAGAATTTAATTACCACGCGGGTACGTTCCATCACGGTATTGAAGCATACAAAATTGCAGATTTGTTAGCTGATAATGGCTCGTGTGCTGCATTGTGGCCAGACTGGTGGGGCTTTAAAATGGAAGCCTATGACATGGTTCAAGAAAACGTTGCCATTGTTGATGCGGTTAAGAACTCGTGTGCCGTTGTTCACTCAGATTCAGACACAACCATTCAACGCTTAAATCAAGAAGCGGCTAAAGTAATGTATCGTGCTAATGAAAATGGCTTTGATATTTCAGAAGAGCATGCAATTAAGTGGATCACCACTAACGCAGCAAAATCATTAGGTATTGACGATAAAACAGGCTCGTTAGAGGCAGGTAAACAAGGCGATGTGGTTATTTGGAACCAAAGCCCGTTTAGCGTTTACGCAAAAGCTGAGCAAGTTTTTGTTGATGGTGCAAAAGTTTACGATAGAAACGATAGCACTTATCAGGCAACCAGTGATTTTATGTTAGGTCAAAAATAAGGAGCACCCAGAATGAAAAATTTATCACGTTCGTTTTCGCTATCTCTGGTTGCTGCCGGATTACTAGCCTCTGGTGCTGTAGACGCACAGTCATTGGCTATTATTAATGCAACTATCCATACATCAACAGAGCAAGGCGTATTAAAAGGCGCAAGCATTGTTATGGATAACGGGAAAATTACAGCTATTAACCCGGCAGAAGTAAGTGCTGATGAAATTATTGATGCCAATGGTAAAATTGTTACCCCTGGTTTTATTGCAAGCAATAACCAACTTGGTTTAGTTGAAGTGGGTGCGGTTGCAGGCTCTCGCGATGCGGGTGACGACAAAGCGGGTATAGATTTTGATGTTAGCCTTGCATATAACGCACATTCAAGCTTAATACCCTATGCACGTAAAGGCGGCGTTACACGAGATGTAATTACCCCTTATGGCGGCGATAGTATTTTTGCAGGTTTGGCTAGTGTGGTTGATTTAAGCGGCAGCCTTGAAAGTGACGTTCAAAAACAAGCAGCGTTAGTTGTGCATTTAGGTGAGCGAAGAAAAGGCTCGCGCGCTTTTACACTGCAAACATTAATTAATAAGCTAGATGCCCATCAAACTAAATTGAGCAAAAAAGATAAAAAAGACGACGATAAACCAAGTACTGAAGACAAAGTAATGGCTAAAGTACTTTCTGGCGACATGCCATTGGTTATAAGCGTATCGCGTGCTGCTGATATTATTGAGCTTATTAAAGTGAAAGAGCAATTTGGTGTTAACTTAGTACTAAGTGGAGCACAGGATGCTGTTGTTGTTAAAGAGCATATTGCTAAAGCTAATATCCCAGTAATTATTAGCGCTATGGACAACTTACCAGGAAGCTTCGATTCTTTACACGCTAATTTAAATAATGCAGGTTTACTTGAAAAAGCCGGTGTTAAAGTACTTTTAACGGTTGGTGGAGATGCAAGTCACAATATTTATCAGCTTCGCTATGACGCAGGTAACGCTGTATCTTATGGCATGAGCCAACAAGGTGCACTGAAAGCTGTTACATCAAATGTTGCTGACGTATTCGGTATTAATGCGGGCAGTATTGAGGTGGGTAAAGCCGCTGATGTAGTGATGTGGACTAATGATCCGTTTGAAATAAGCAGTAACGTAAGTCGTATGTTTATTAATGGCACTGAGGTGTCTACACAGTCTCGCCAAGATAAATTACGTGACCGTTATACTACTGATTCAAACATGCCAAGAGCTTACACTAAGTAAATAGTAAGCGTTATATCAACCCGACAATTGGGATTTCATTAAGCGAGTTGATATTAACTTTAAAAGGTCGCATTAAGCGGCCTTTTTTAATAGGCATAAAAAAACCGCTTACTTTAAAAGTAAGCGGTTTTATTTTTACTATTTATTACACTAATTTAGCAAGGATATCGTTAAATGTAGTGCTTGGACGCATTGCTTCAAAAGCGGCTGCGTCATTAGGCTGGAAGTAACCACCTAATTCAACAGCAGGGCCTTGAGCATCGTTTAATTCGTTTACGATCGCGTCTTTATTTGCCTCTAGATCGCTCGCAATTTGAGTGAACTGTGCTTTAAGTTCGCTATCGTCATTTTGCTTAGCAAGTTCTTGAGCCCAAAATAAAGATAAGAAGAAATGAGAACCACGGTTATCAATTTCTTTAACTTTACGTGAAGGCGATTTGTTTTCAGCAAGGAAAGTACCCGTTGCTTTATCAAGCGTATCTGCAAGTACTTGAGCCTTGTTGTTACCAGTAGTTACACTTAAATGCTCTAGTGATGCTGCAAGTGCTAAAAACTCACCTAAAGAATCCCAACGTAAGTGGTTTTCTTTTTCAAACTGCTGAACGTGCTTAGGTGCAGAACCACCTGCGCCAGTTTCAAATAAGCCACCACCGTTCATAAGTGGGACAATTGAAAGCATTTTAGCACTTGTACCCAGCTCTAAAATTGGGAACAAATCTGTTAGGTAATCACGTAGTACGTTACCTGTTACAGAAATAGTGTCTTTACCTTCTTTAATGCGACCTAAAGAGAATAAAGTGGCTTCAAGTGGAGCTAAAATTTGAATATCTAGGCCAGCTGTGTCGTGATCTGGTAGGTATTTATTTACTTTTTTGATTAGCTGAGCATCGTGTGCACGATTTTCGTCTAACCAAAAAATAGCAGGAACGCCAGTAGCACGTGCACGGTTAACAGCAAGTTTAACCCAATCTTGGATTGGTGCATCTTTAACCTGACACATACGCCAGATATCGCCTTGCTCAACACTGTGCTCAAGTAGCGTATTACCTGCTGTATCAACTACACGAATAGTACCCGCTGCTTTTGCTTCGAACGTCTTGTCGTGCGAACCGTATTCTTCTGCTTTTTGAGCCATAAGGCCAACATTTGGAACGCTACCCATTGTCGTTGGATCAAACGCACCGTGTTCTTTACAAAAATCAATAGTTGCTTGATAAACGCCAGAGTAACAACGATCAGGAATTACAAAACTTGTGTCTTGTAATTTACCGTCATTGTTCCACATTTGACCGCTTGAACGAATTGCAGCAGGCATAGATGCATCGATGATCACATCACTTGGCACGTGTAAGTTTGTGATACCACGGTCAGAATCAACCATAGCAATAGCAGGGCGCTCAGCATATACAGCTTGAATATCGGCTTCAATTTCAGCGCGTTTAGCATCGTCTAATGTTTGAATTTTAGAGTAAACATCGCCTAAACCGTTATTAACATCAACACCTAGCTCTTCAAAAAGCTCACCGTGTTTTGCAAATACGTCTTTGTAGAATACTTTAACAGCGTGACCAAATATGATTGGGTCAGACACTTTCATCATTGTCGCTTTCATGTGAAGCGAGAATAAAACGCCTTTTTCTTTAGCAGCATCAATTTCAGCAGCTAAAAAAGCCTGTAGCTTAGCAGCACTTATGCGTGAAGCATCAATTACTTCACCAGCTAATAGTGGTGTGCTTTGCTTAAGAACAGTTATATCACCGTTTGTAGCAACATGCTCAATGCGCACGTCAGTTGCTTCTTCGATAGTTGTTGATTGCTCTGAACCAAAGAAATCGCCTTCGCTCATGCTTGCAACGTAAGAGGCAGAGTCTTTGCTCCACGCGCCCATTGAATGTGGGTTATTGCGTGCGTACTCTTTTACAGAGCCAGGTGCACGGCGGTCAGAGTTACCTTCACGTAATACAGGGTTTACCGCACTACCTTTTACTTTGTCGTATGCAGCTTGAATTGCTTTTTCTTCGTCGTTTTTAGGCTCAACAGGGTAATCTGGAAGGGCATAGCCTTTTGCTTGAAGCTCTTTTATTACAGCGCGTAACTGTGGAACTGAAGCACTAATGTTTGGAAGTTTGATGATATTAGCTTCAGGTGTTTTTGCAAGCTCACCTAGTTCAGCAAGTGCATCACCAATACGTTGTTCTTCTGTTAAATAATCAGGGAAGCTAGCAATTACACGACCTGCTAATGAGATATCGCGAGTTTCAACTTCAACACCTGCTGCATTTGTATATGCTTGGATGATCGGTAGCAACGAGTAAGTTGCTAGTGCCGGAGCTTCGTCCGTTTTTGTATAGATAATTTTTGATGTCATCATCATTCCTAGATAGTCGGCCAATTGGCCTTATTCAACAATGCAAAGAAATCATTAAAGCTGAGAGAGTACATATCATAGTGTTTTAATATATACGTTCAGATAATGAATAGTTTGTTAGGTGTTGGTACTCGTGTAGCTTTACAGTTAAAGCAGAATAGTCACACCTGACGAACTGTGGTCATATTTATAGCTAAAAATATAATAAAAATAAATTAGCCTTTAGACTAGTATATTTTATGTGCTCAGCAAGTTGAGCTAGTTGCTATGTTTTGCCTAAATTTTTAGCATCAAGAGTGTAACAAGCTTGAATACAAAGGGCTAGAGTTTGAGCCTGCTCACAAGCAGTTAAACGGTCAACTCTTAGAATATTGGGGTATATGAAATAAAATCAAGGATAAGGGTTGAAAATAAAGAAAAAGAAACAATTTATGTCGGTGTGGGTAAATAGAAGTGTGAGGAATTAAGCGAGGAGCCTAATAGGTCGCTCGCTTTAGTCGAATAAAACAACCGTCACTCTAAAATGTCGCCGTCTAAGGCAATATTTTTAGCGTGCAAGCCCTTAGGGCCTTGTTCTAATTCGAATGTTACATCTTGTCCAGCTTTAAGCGTTTTATAACCGTCCATTACAATTGTAGAGTAATGGGCGAAAATATCATTCTCGCAGCCGTCTTCAACGATGAAACCAAAACCTTTAGCATTGTTAAACCATTTAACTTTACCACAAGCCATACTTCTACATCCTTCAATAAGTTGACTAATTTAGTTATTCTAAACCATATTATTTGCTAGACTGATTAAGGATTAATCAATCTATGTTTGACTGTAGTTTATTTAATCAATCAGTCAAGCTTTTTGAGTTATTTTTTAACATTTTATTTATTTTTTATTCAAGTTTGCTTGAGTTCCTAAGACAAGACTATATTTAATTATGAGTGGTATGAAAGATTCAGGTGTTATCGATACAGTTCGCGACAGCGAAAAGCAAAAGTTACAGCCGCCGCGAAAATACAAAGTTGTTTTAAATAATGACGATTACACGCCGATGGACTTTGTAATAGAAGTTTTAACGACGTTTTTTAATATGGATAGCGATAGAGCAACCGACGTGATGCTTCAAGTTCACGAAAAAGGTAAAGGCATTTGTGGCGTTTACAGCGCTGATGTAGCTTATACCAAAGTTGAACAAGTTAACCGCTACTCGCGTGATAACGAGCATCCGCTGCTTTGTAGTTGTGAGCAGGAATAAATACCAACTAGGGTGATCACACACCTGTTTGTTGTGGTATACATTATTATCTCAGTAAGGGGTTGCCAATGCTAAACAAAGACTTAGAACTTACATTAAATGCCGCGTTTCGTGAAGCGCGCACTCGCCGTCATGAGTTTATGACTGTCGAGCACCTTTTACTTGCGCTATTAGATAACCCTTCTGCTTCAGAAGCGCTAAATGCGTGTGGTGTTAACATTTCAGGCTTAAAATACGAATTGCTTGAATTTATTGATGAAACAACACCGGTTATCCCCGATTTAGAAGAAGAGCGTGAAACACAACCTACGCTTGGTTTTCAACGAGTATTACAGCGTGCAGTGTTTCATGTTCAATCATCAGGTAAAAACGAAGTTACCGGCGTAAATGTGTTGGTTGCTATTTTTTCTGAGCAAGAAAGCCAAGCCGTTTATCTGCTGAAGAAAAATGATGTTTCGCGCTTAGACATTGTTAATTTTATTTCTCATGGGATTTCAAAAACCGATGATGATTTAGGCGACGATACGGACGACATAAACGAAGAAGTGCAAGAAGTTCAAAATGAAGAGGTCAGCAAGCTAGACAGCTTCACTACTAACTTAAATGCGCAAGCACGCGATGGTAATATTGATCCATTGATTGGCCGTGACAGTGAAGTTGAACGTGCGGTACAAGTATTGTGTCGTCGTAAAAAGAATAACCCATTGCTTGTAGGTGAAGCGGGTGTGGGTAAAACAGCGATTGCTGAAGGGTTAGCTTATCGTATTGTTAACGAGCAAGTTCCTGAAGTGATTGCAGATGCAGTGGTTTACTCGTTAGACATGGGCGCATTACTTGCTGGTACAAAATACCGTGGCGATTTTGAAAAACGTTTTAAAAGTTTATTAAAAGAGCTACAAGCAAAACCAGGCTCTATTTTATTTATTGATGAAATTCACACCATCATTGGGGCAGGCGCTGCGTCAGGTGGCGTTATGGATGCCTCTAACTTACTTAAGCCATTGCTTTCAAGTGGTAAGCTCCGTTGTATGGGGTCAACAACTTACAACGAGTATAAAAATATTTTTGAAAAAGACCGTGCATTAGTTCGTCGTTTTCAAAAAATTGATGTACTTGAGCCAAGTGTTGCCGATACCACTAAAATCCTGAATGGCCTGAAAGATCGTTATGAAGAACACCATGGTATTCGTTACACACAAAAAGCGTTAAAAGCTGCGGCTGAGCTGAGTGCTAAATACATTAACGAGCGTCACTTACCTGATAAAGCCATTGATGTAATAGATGAAGCCGGTGCAAACCAGCGTTTGCAGCCAAGCTCTAAACGTAAAAAAACCATTGGTGTATCAGACATTGAAATGATCATATCCAAAATGGCGCGCATTCCACCACAAAATGTATCGTCATCGGACAAAGAAACGCTTAAAAATATTGACCGTAATCTTAAAATGCTGGTGTTTGGTCAAGATCAGTCAATTGATGCACTTACATCGGCAATCCGTTTGTCACGTTCAGGGCTAACAAGTGAAGAAAAACCAGTGGGTTCTTTCTTATTCGCTGGTCCAACCGGTGTTGGTAAAACAGAGGTAACTAAGCAGCTTGCAAAATGCATGGGTGTTGAGTTTATTCGTTTTGATATGTCGGAATATGTTGAGCGTCATGCAATTAGCCGCTTAATTGGTGCACCGCCAGGTTATGTTGGTTTTGAGCAGGGCGGTTTGCTAACCGAGGCTGTTATTAAGAACCCTCATGCGGTGGTTTTACTCGATGAGATTGAAAAAGCGCATCCAGATATTTACAACATTTTATTGCAGGTAATGGATCACGGTACATTAACCGACAACAATGGCCGTAAAGCTGACTTTAGAAATGTTGTGCTGGTAATGACCACTAATGCCGGCGTGCAAGAAACAACTCGCAAGTCAATTGGCTTTAGTGAGCAGGATCATACACACGATGCAATGGGTGAAATTAACAAAACATTTTCACCAGAGTTTAGAAACCGCTTAGATAACATTATTTGGTTTAACCATCTTGAACGTGAAGTTATTTTGTTGGTGGTTGATAAATTTATTGTTGAACTGCAGGCACAGCTTGATAAGAAGTCGGTTAATTTTGAATTGACCTCTAAGGCACGTGAATGGTTAGCTGAAAAAGGATACGATAAAGCGATGGGTGCACGCCCAATGGCGCGTGTTATTCAAGAAGAGCTCAAAAAGCCACTCGCAAACGAAATACTGTTTGGTAAGTTGGCTGATGGCGGCACAGTGAAGGTGTCGGTAAAAGACAAGAAAATCCGTTTTGATTACGAAAGTAGTTTAACACCAGCATAAACCGCATAAGACTCTAAATGGCTCGCTTGTAATACCGGGCCATTTTTTATTTTAGGCAACAAAAAACCCAGCAAAAGCTGGGTTTTTTGTTTATTAAATGTAATTGCTAGTCAAAGTCCATCAATTACATTTAATAAACGCTTAAAGCTAGTTATACACTAGCCAAAAACTAAATCTCGTTTACGCACTTACTTAGCGAGCACGGAATACGATACGACCTTTCGATAAATCGTAAGGAGTCATTTCTACCGTTACTTTATCGCCGGTTAAAATACGGATATAGTTTTTGCGCATTTTACCTGAAATATGAGCCACAACTACGTGACCATTTTCTAGCTCAACTCGGAACATTGTATTTGGTAAAGTATCAAGGACAGTCCCTTGCATTTCGATTACGTCTTCTTTCGCCATGTTTAGCGTAACACCTCTTTAATAGTTAAACGCTGCAGATTTTGCCCAAAATACACCAATAAGTAAAGGCGCAGGGGCTATATTTGCAAATTAAATAGCCACCCACTCATCATTAAGCTGTTTTTGTGCGGGTAAAAACTGAGTTTTATACTTCATTTTGGTGCACTCATCAATTTGATAGCCCAAATACACAAATTGTTTATTTTGCGCTTTAGCAAATTTTAGCTGCTCTAATATCATAATTGACCCTAAACTATAGTGCTCAAAGTCAGGGTCAAAAAACGTGTAAATAGCAGAAATAGCGTTGTCCATACAATCGGTTACGGCTACACCTACTAAAGTGCCTTGATGCCAAAGTTCGATAAACGTAATTTCAAGCCAACTGCAAAATAAAAAGCTTTGAAATTGTTCAGGCTGTGGTGGGTACATGCTGCCGTCTTGATGGCGCATAGTTATATATTTACAGTACAGCGGATAATACTCTGCTCGTTCGCTAGTAGAGTAAGTGACCGTAAACTGGGTTTTTGCTTTGTTTAGTTTACGTTTTTGTGATTTTGATGGCATAAATTCTTGCGCTAAAACACGAACAGAGTTACATGCACTGCAAACGGGGCAGTGAGGGCGGTATATTTGGTTACCACTGCGCCTAAAGCCGACTGCTAACAAAGATTCGAACTTTTCTGAGCAATAATAAGTGGGATCTAATATGACTAATAGTTGCTCGCGCCTGTTGGGCAGATAACTACACGCAAATTCTTGGCTTAAACCAACACGGGCTGTTAGGTTTTCATTCATAGATTGCAATAAGTTCCTGTGGTTCCCACATAGTAGGATTAACTTTATAGGTAAGTGCAGTGTTAAGTTTAGCTAAAAAATCAGTTCGAGGAATAACTTTTGCTCCCAAACTCATCAAATATGGGTTTTCGAGTTGGCAATCAATAAAATGAGCGTCATGGTATTTTAACCAATTCACAAGCGCCCACATAGCTAATTTAGAACAATTAGTTTGATGATGAAACATCGATTCGCCACAAAACACACCATTTTGCATAATTCCATACAGTCCACCTGCAAGCTCTCCGTTGCGCCACACCTCTAAGCTATGCGCTACGCCTGCATGATGAGCATTTATGTAAGCACTAAGCATATCAGTAGTGATCCAAGTACCGTCGGTATCAATGCGTTGGTCACGGCATGCTTCAATGACTTCAACAAAGGCGTTATTAACTGTCACTGTTACGGGGTATTTTTTTAGGTGCTTACGTAAACTTTTACTAACATGAAACTCATTTAACTCCACAATGCCACGTTCACTTGGTGACCACCACATAATAGGTTCGTTATCGCTAAACCAAGGAAATATCCCATTAGTATAAGCATTGCAAAGGCGAGCTAGGCTCAAGTCACCACCCACAGCTAGTAGGCCGTCTGGAGAAACTAATGCATATTCTGGATTGGGAAATGCTATATCTGTATCACTTAGTTGGTATAGCTGGTTAGTCATAACGTGTTTACTTTTTATAATTTGTTTTAAAAGTGTAACTATATTTTAAGCGTAAAAAAAGGGGCTGATTGCTCAGCCCCTTTTGTGAAAAATAAACGTTATAGGTTATCTAAATAGCGCTCTGCATCAAGGGCAGCCATACAGCCTGTTCCAGCAGATGTAATCGCTTGGCGGTAAATATGGTCAGACACGTCACCTGCAGCAAAAACACCTGGTACGCTTGTTTGCGTTGCGTTACCGTTAAGACCTGACTCAACAACTAGGTAGCCGTCTTTCATTTCTAGCTGGCCTTCAAACATATCTGTGTTTGGTTTGTGGCCAATTGCAATAAACACTCCCGCCAAATCTAAATCTTCAGTAGCATCAGATGCTACATCTTTAATTCGAATGCCTGTTACACCCATTTGGTCGCCCAAAACTTCGTCTAGTGTACGGTTGTAGTGCATTACCACGTTGCCGTTTGCCGCTTTTTCAGTAAGACGATCAGCAAGAATTTTTTCACTACGGAAACTGTCACGACGGTGAATTACATGGACTTCATCAGCAATGTTAGATAAGTATAGTGCTTCTTCAACTGCGGTATTACCACCACCAACTACTGCTACTTTTTGACCTTTATAGAAAAAGCCATCACATGTTGCACACGCCGATACACCACGACCTTGGAAGTTTGTTTCAGACTCTAAACCTAAGTATTTTGCAGATGCGCCTGTAGCAATGATAAGCGCATCACATGTGTATGTACCTTGATCGCCAGTTAGTGTGAAAGGGCGTTTAGAAACATCAACTTTGTTTATGTGGTCAAACACAATTTCGGTTTCAAAGCGTTCAGCATGCTCTTTCATGCGGTCCATAAGTGCAGGGCCTGTTAAACCGTGTGCATCACCCGGCCAGTTTTCAACTTCAGTGGTAGTAGTCAATTGACCACCTTGTTGCATACCTGTAATTAAAACAGGGTTTAAATTTGCACGGGCTGCATACACTGCAGCTGTGTAACCAGCTGGGCCAGAGCCTAAAATTAGTAGCTTACTATGTTTTGCTTCAGTCATGATATTTTCCTAAACGATTCTATACGGTCATTAATGCGCTCGATTCTAAGAAAAACAAGGCAGAAGTAAACAAAATCTGAGATTATTTTTTTTAGTAAATCGAAAACCTGTTCATTTTTATGTACTAAACAAACATACTTTTATGCCTTGCAGGGTAAACTAGCTCAATAAATAGACTAACAAGCAACAAAACGTCGTTAATTCATGACCACTTTGATTTTTTTTGTTATGTTTTACCTAATTTTGATTTGTCACTGATAGATTATGTGACCTAAATGAATAGGCAACTATGTTATTTTGGCAGGAAAAACCCGCATTTGGGTTGACTTCAAAAGACGTTAACGTCTTAACCAATGCGCAAGATTACCGCACACAATTACTTAATTTAATCGCTAACGCAAAAAAGCGCATTTATATTACTGCGCTTTATTTGCAAGATGATGAAGCAGGCCGCGAAGTTTTAGAGGCATTACACAATGCGTCTTTAGCCAACCCTGCACTTGAAGTAAAAGTACTGGTCGATTTTCATCGTGCCCAGCGTGGGCTTATTGGTGCTGAGAAATCAGACGGGAACGCAAGTTTATACTGTGACTATCTAGAAAAATTTAAATCAAATGTACAAGTATTTGGTGTACCGGTAAAAGCGAAAGAGCTGTTTGGTGTATTACACCTAAAAGGTTTTGTAATAGACGACACGTTGCTTTACAGCGGTGCTAGCTTAAATAATGTGTATTTACAGCACAGTGACCGCTACAGGCTTGACCGTTACTTTTTAATTACGCAAAAAGGCCTGTGTGACTCTGTAATAGACTTTATTGAATCAAAGCTATTGAGTTCAGTGGCAGTGCCTCGAATCGACACGCGTCCGCTCAAGCGATTAATTGACTTTAAACTTGAACAAAAGCAATTTATGCGTGATCTAAAAGCAGCAAGTTATAAGTCGGCTGAGCAAGCAAGCAATAATGCGTTAAATATTCGCTTGTTTTTAGGGCTTGGGCGTCGTCATAACGAACTTAATCGTATGATCAAAGCCCTTTTTGATACAACAGAGCGTGAGTTAGTACTTTATACACCGTACTTCAATTTTCCTGCGCCGCTTATGCGTTCGTTACGCAGGCTTTTGAAACAAGGCAAACATATTACAATTGTTGTGGGCGATAAAACCGCTAATGATTTTTATATGCCACCTAGTGAGCCGTTTAGTAAAATTGGTGCGTTGCCTTATTTATACGAAACTATTTTGCATAAATTTGTTAAAACACAAAAACGCCATATAGATAACGGTAACTTAAATGTATACCTTTGGAAACACGACAATAACTCTTTCCATTTAAAAGGAATATGTGCAGATAGATCAAAGCATTTATTGAGTGGGCATAACCTAAACCCACGAGCATGGGGCTTAGACATAGAAAACGGGATATTAATTGAAGATCCTGAGCAAACTATTATGCAAGCAATTGATAACGAAAAGCATGAAATTCTTAAGCACTGTCGCCGACTAACAGGGCCAGACGATTTAGAAACCATGGAAGATTACCCTCAGCCAGTTAAAAAGTTACTTGGCCAAGCAAAACGGGTAAAAGTAGACTTTATTATTAAACGGTTTATTTAGATTGAATTTAAATTAGACATAAAAAAAAGCAGCTTTATAGCTGCTTTTTTTATTGGTACAAACGCTTAATTAAGCGTTTTCAACCGCTGTACGTGGGTCAACGTAATCCATGTTAAATGCTTCAGCAACTTCTTTGTACGTTACTTGGCCTTTAATTACATTTAAGCCTTTTAAGAAGTTAGCGTCGTCTAGCAATGCCTTTTTGTAACCTTTGTTTGCAAGGTTAATGATAAACGGCAATGTTGCATTGTTAAGTGCAAATGTAGACGTACGTGGAACAGCACCCGGCATATTCGCAACACAGTAGTGAACAACTTCATCAACGATGAAAGTAGGATCAGCATGCGTTGTTGCTTTAGATGTTGCAATACAACCGCCTTGGTCAATAGCAACGTCAACAATAGCAGCGCCAGGCTTCATTGCTTTGATGTGCTCTGCTGTTACAAGCTTAGGAGCAGCAGCACCAGGGATTAGTACGCCACCAATAACTAAATCTGCTTCTAGTACGTGTTTTTCAAGTGCATCAGCTGTTGAGTAAATAGCTTTTACTTTATTACCAAATTGCGCGTCTAGTGCACGTAGTACATCAATGTTACGGTCAAGTACTACAACATCAGCACCTAGGCCTACAGCCATTTGTGCAGCGCTACGACCAACCATGCCGCCGCCGATAACAACAACTTTAGCTGGCTCAACACCAGGTACACCGCCTAGTAACATACCACGACCGTGGTTAGACTTTTCAAGGGCTTGTGCACCGGCTTGAATAGACATACGGCCAGCTACTTCACTCATTGGCGCTAAAAGTGGTAAACCACCACGAGAGTCAGTCACTGTTTCATAAGCAATACAAATCGCTTTGCTCTTAACAAGGTCTTCAGTTTGTGGAAGATCCGGTGCAAGGTGAAGGTAAGTGAAAAGAATTTGGTCTTCACGAAGCATTGCACGTTCAACTGCTTGTGGTTCTTTTACTTTTACAATCATGTCTGCGTTTGCAAAAACGTCAGCCGCAGTTGCTAAAATGTCTGCACCTGCTTGGGTGTAATCTTCATCTGTAAAACCAATACCCATACCTGCATTCGTTTCTACAACCACTTGGTGGCCGTGATTAACTAATTCACGAACACTAGCAGGAACCATACCTACGCGGTATTCATGGTTTTTGATTTCTTTAGGTACACCAATAATCATAACATTTGCCTTATTAAGAACGGATTGAAATTTTTCACTATTATATTCATGACAAGCCAGTGTGTCTCACCTTTTTTAAATACCAAGCTAGTGTTATTATCTAAATAATAAAAATAAACAGAGTAAAAAACTAGTGAGCCTTATGCATCAGTTATTAGACAGAATAGACCGTAAAATTTTGATGGAATTACAACATGATGGGCGTCTTTCAAATGTTGAACTGGCCCGACGAGTTGGCCTGAGCGCCACGCCCTGCCTAGAGCGCGTAAAAAAGCTTGAGCGAGAAGGTTACATACTCGGATACAAAGCGGTGGTCGATCCGGCTAAGTTAGGGCAGGGGTTATCGGTGTATGTAGAAGTTACGATTACCAAAACCTCGCCAGACGTATTTGACGAGTTTAGTGCAGCCGTGAAAAAGCACGAAGAAATAATAGAATGTCACCTAGTGTCGGGTAATTTTGATTTCTTACTTAAAACGCGTGTTAATGATATGTCAGAATACCGTGGTGTATTAGGAGACATTCTTTTAAAGTTGCCAAACGTGAGTGAAAGTCGAACCTATGTAGTTATGGAAGAAGTAAAAGGTGAAGACGGCGTAATTATTCGCCCTTACATTGCATAAGTTTAACTGTTAAAGGTAAACAGACTCAAATTTATAAAAACGTGTTCATAATCAGGCCATACACATTAAGATAAAGTGCATCAAATTGCATTTCCTGCTAAGGTATTTGACTGCTGTTGAAGTGTAATAAATAGAATAATAAGAGGGATAGGAAGTTATGCGCCTAAACGGTGTGCAAAGACTATTAGAAACAGGGCTGATTATCAGTACCTTTGCTGCAATATTTATTTTATGTGCCTTAATCAGTTTTGACCCGGCAGATCCTTCGTGGTCACAAACCGGCGAATTTAGAAACGTAAAAAATATTACAGGCACCGCCGGTGCGTGGGTTGCCGATATACTGCTGCTTACTTTTGGGTGGCTTGCGTATTTAGTTCCGGCGGCGATTCAGTTATTCGGCTATTTATTGTTTAAACAGCCGCACCGTATTTTACAGCTTGATTACACAACATTAGCCCTTCGCATTATAGGCTTAGCCCTGTTTGTGACCTCAGCTACGGCAATTAGCAGTATTAACTTCGACGATATTTATAATTTTTCATCAGGCGGGGTAGTGGGAGATGTCATTGCGACTGCCATGATGCCGGCGTTTAATTTTACCGGCACATCAATTTTGCTATTGTGTTTCTTTTTTGCAGGATTAACCCTTTTAACAGGCGTGTCGTGGGTTGATTTTGTAGATTACCTAGGCGATTTAATGGTTAGGTTGTATCGCTTTATTACTTCGTACATAAAAGGTTGGATAAACAGAGAACGAATTGCTGCAAACACAAACAGTGACAATGCAGATGCTCAGTTTAACGACGACCTCACTGAGCAGCTTGAAGCGCCAGTAGAGGCAAAAAACGACGCACCTCAAAAAGCCATTAATAAACCGCAAACGCCTTTTACAGAGCCACATATCAGCGACGACTACAGCCCATTTGATGAGCTTGACGATATACTCGATCAAGAAATTGGCTTTAGTGCAATAGATGATGAACCAATGGATACGGCAGCGGCATTAAACGCGCTTGATCAAAGCCAAGTTGTAGAACCTGAAAAACCAGTAACAACCGTGGTATCGCCAGCAAGGCCTATGCCAAAAGCAAAGCCTGCGTATCAGCCACCACCAACAGCAAAAGAAAAGTTTGAACAACTGCTTGACCAAGAGCCGCCACCAGGCCCATTACCGTCGCTTGATTTACTCGACAGACCCGATAAAGCTAAAAACCCAATTTCGCAAGAAGAGCTTGATGTTGTATCACGCCTTGTAGAGACAAAACTTCTCGACTTTAACGTACAAGCTACAGTAGTTGGTGTATATCCTGGGCCTGTTGTAACGCGATTTGAGCTTGATTTAGCACCGGGAATAAAGGTGTCTAAAATTACCGGTTTATCAAAAGATTTAGCCCGCTCGCTTTCAGCTATTAGTGTACGTGTTGTTGAAGTTATTCCGGGTAAAACTTACATAGGTATAGAGCTGCCTAACAAACACCGTGAAATAGTACGCTTGTCTGAAGTAATAAATGCGCCTAAATTTGAGCAAAATCCATCACCGCTTACCATGGTATTAGGTAAAGACATTGCAGGGCAACCTGTGTGTGCCGATTTAGGTAAAATGCCACATTTATTGGTAGCTGGTACAACGGGCTCGGGTAAGTCAGTGGGCGTTAATGTAATGATATTAAGCTTACTGTATAAATCGGGCCCAGATGATGTACGTATGATCATGATTGACCCTAAAATGCTTGAACTTTCGGTTTACGAGGGGATACCGCATTTATTATGTGAAGTGGTTACCGACATGAAAGAAGCGGCTAACGCGCTGCGTTGGTGTGTAGGTGAAATGGAACGTCGTTATAAATTGATGTCAGCGTTGGGTGTGCGTAATTTAAAAGGTTACAACCAAAAAGTACTTGATGCCAAAGAAGCGGGCTACCCCATTATGGACCCACTTTTTAAAGACACAGACGGTATGAAGGACGGCCCCGACGAGCTTGAAAAACTACCAAGCATTGTTGTGGTAATTGATGAGTTTGCCGACATGATGATGATTGTTGGTAAAAAAGTAGAAGAACTTATTGCACGTATAGCGCAAAAAGCACGTGCAGCAGGGATTCACTTAGTACTTGCCACTCAGCGTCCATCGGTTGATGTAATTACAGGCTTAATTAAAGCCAATATACCAACGCGTATGGCGTTTCAGGTATCAAGTAAAATAGATTCGCGCACCATACTTGACCAGCAAGGAGCCGAAAACTTACTCGGTATGGGTGACATGCTTTATTTACCGCCAGGTACAAGCGTGCCAGAGCGTGTGCATGGCGCATTTGTAGATGACCACGAAGTACACGCAGTCGTTAACGATTGGAAAGCGCGTGCTAAACCTAATTACATAGATGAAATTCTTAATGGCGATGCCACTGAAGATATTTTACTACCCGGTGAAGCAAGTGAAAGTGCAGATGAAGAGTCAGACCCACTTTACGACGAGGCGGTCGCATTTGTAATTGAGACAGGCAAGGTATCGGTTTCATCAGTACAACGTAAGTTACGCGTAGGCTATAACCGTGCAGCACGCTTAGTAGAACAAATGGAAACATCAGGTATCGTAAGTTCACCAGGTCATAATGGTGCTCGCGATGTATTAGTACCTAATGGAGCAAACCAATGAAAAAATTAAACAGTTTATTATTAGTATTAAGTGGCTTAATTGCCGCACCGAGTTTTGCAGACGACAGCCAAGCACTGCAAGACAAACTGGCAACACTTAAAAGCTTTAAAGCGCAGTTTGCACAAAAAGTAACAGACAAAGAAGGCCAAGCCGTAATGCAAGGCGAGGGTACAATCGCCCTTAAACAACCTATGATGATACGCTGGGAACAAACCAACCCAGACGATACTTTATTTGTATCTAATGGTGATAAAACCTATTACTTCGACAGTTTTGCTGAGCAAGTAACCATAATGAATACTCACAGCTTAATAGACTCAACGCCGTTTGTATTACTTACCTCAAAAGACCCTGCACAATGGGAAAAATACAGTGTTCAAGCAACAGACTCAGGCTATAGTGTTACGCCAAATAAAGGCGTAGAAAGCCAAGTAGAGCAGTTAGATATTACGTTTGTGGATAACCAAGCAGGCCTTGCAACATTAGTAGTGACAGATAACTCGGGCCAACTTTCATCGTTTACTTTTAACGATGCTAAAGTAAACACCGAGCTTGACGCCACAGTATTTGAATTTACACCGCCAGAAGGTGTTGAAATAGACGATCAAAGCCACGGTGAGTAATTTAGGCTTTAACTTTGGACCCGATGTACGCCCACTTGCGGCGCGAATGCGCCCAACAACGCTTGATGAATACATAGGTCAGCAGCATTTACTTAGTAGTGACAAACCTTTGCATCAAGCTATTGTTGCAGGGCGCTGCCATAGCTTAATTTTGTGGGGGCCGCCAGGGGTGGGTAAAACAACCTTGGCGCAAATTATAGCAAACCACGCCGATGCCGAGCTTATACAAATGTCGGCTGTGACCGCAGGCGTAAAAGATATTCGCGACAGCGTAACGCAAGCGCACGATAACCTACAAAGCCGCGGGCAACGCACTTTAATGTTTGTGGATGAAGTACACCGCTTTAACAAATCGCAGCAAGATGCATTTTTACCTCACATAGAAGACGGCACGTTTATATTTGTAGGCGCGACAACCGAAAACCCCTCGTTTGCACTTAATAATGCGATTTTATCGCGCGCACGCGTTTATGTTTTAAAGTCGCTTGCCGATACCGACTTATACACAGTAATAGAGCGCGCACTTGAGCAAGATGAGCAGCTAAACCAAAAAAACATTGTGATTGCCGATAACGCCAAAAAGGCGCTTTGCCAAGCAAGCGGCGGCGATGCCCGCAAAGTGTTAAACCTGCTTGAGCAAGCGGTTGATTTAACCACCGAGCATAACGGCACATACAACGTAGATGAGCACGTATTAAGCCAAGTACTGCCAACCCATTTAGCTAAATACGATAAAGGTGGCGATGAATTTTACGATTTAATCTCGGCTTTTCATAAATCGGTACGAGGCAGCTCACCGGATGGTGCGCTGTATTGGTATTGCCGTATTTTAGCCGGTGGCGGCGACCCACTTTATGTAGCGAGGCGTTTACTTGCCATTGCCACAGAAGACATAGGTAACGCAGACCCACGTGCGATGGAAGTGGCATTAAACGCTTGGGATATATTTCAGCGTGTAGGCCCAAGTGAGGGCGAACGCGCCATTGCACAAGCCACCTTATATTTGGCCAGCGCACCCAAAAGTAATGCGGTTTATATGGCGTTTAATCAAGCAAAGGCAGATGCCAAAAACGAGCCAAGTTACCCAGTGCCTGAGCATTTACGTAATGCACCAACCAACTTAATGAAAGACTTAGGTTATGGCGCCGAGTACCGTTATGCGCATAACGAAGAGGGCGCCTTTGCCGCTGGTGAAAAATACTTACCACCAGAAATGGACGGCAAGGAATATTACCTGCCGAGCGATCGCGGCCTTGAGCAAAAAATTAAACAAAAACTCGATTACCTAAAAGAGCGCGATGCGCAAAGCCCACTTAAACGATACGAAAATGATTAAACTTTATATGATGATCGCCCTTGGCGGTGCTTCAGGTGCTTGTTTACGGTTTTTTATTAGCGAAACCATGCTAAAACTCCTTGGTAGGGGATTCCCTTTTGGTACGTTGGCGGTTAATATTCTGGGTTCATTGTTAATGGGCGTTTTATACGGTTTGATAGATAAACAAATTATCACTGTAAGCCCCGCTAAAACCCTTATAGGTATTGGCTTTTTAGGTGCATTAACCACCTTTTCAACATTCTCAATGGACTCGTTGTTGTTGTTACAACAAGGTCACTTTATTAAAATGGCCCTCAATATCATCTTAAATGTGATGGTCTGTATTTTTATGGCTTGGCTGGGCCTTCAGCTGGTAATGCAAAAAGGTTAAAAACTAACATGTTAGATTCTAAATATTTACGACAAGACGTTGAGCAAACTGCAGCACGCTTAGCGGCTCGTGGCTACGAGCTTGATGTTGCAAAAGTGACAGAACTTGAAGAGCAACGCAAAACATTACAAGTAAAAACGCAAGAGCTTCAAAGTCAACGTAACGCCAGTGCTAAAGCCATTGGCCAAGCAAAAGCGAAAGGCGAAGACGCACAGCCGCTATTAGACGCAGTGGCAAATTTAGGCAGCGAATTAGACGCAACTAAAAAAGCGCAAGACGAAGTACTCAACGCGATTAACGACATTGCTTTAGCAATTCCAAATTTACCAGACGAATCAGTACCAGAAGGCGCTGATGAAGACGACAACGTTGAAATACTTACCTGGGGCACGCCTAAAAAGTACGACTTTGAAGTAAAAGATCACGTAGATGTAGGGCAAGACCTAAACGGCCTAGATTTTGAAATGGGCGTTAAAATTAGTGGCGCACGTTTTACAGTAATGCGCGGCCAAGTAGCACGTATGCACCGTGCACTAACGCAATACATGCTAGACACCCACACAGACACAAACGGCTATACAGAAATGTATGTACCGTACTTAGTAAACAGCGCAAGCCTATACGGCACAAGCCAATTACCTAAGTTTGCAGGCGACTTATTCCATACATTAGGCCTAGTAAACGACGACGGTGAACAACAAGCTGGCTTTAGCTTAATCCCTACAGCAGAAGTACCGTTGACTAACAGCGCACGCGACGAGATTTACGACGAAAGCGATTTACCGATTCGCTTAACTGCGCACACACCGTGTTTTAGAAGTGAAGCGGGCAGCTACGGTCGCGATACACGCGGCTTAATTCGCCAGCATCAGTTTGATAAAGTTGAACTAGTACAACTAGTTAAACCAGAAGATTCAATGCAAGCGCTTGAAGAGCTAACAGGCCACGCAGAGCAAATTTTACAAGCATTAGAACTACCATACCGTAAAGTAATTTTATGTATGGGCGACATGGGCTTTGGCGCAGCTAAAACATACGACTTAGAAGTATGGTTACCGGCACAAGATACCTACCGTGAAATTTCATCTTGTTCAAACATGGTTGATTTCCAAGCGCGCCGTATGCAAGCACGTTTTCGCCGTGAAGGGGCTAAAAAACCAGAGTTACTACATACACTAAATGGCTCAGGTTTAGCCGTTGGCCGTACACTAGTTGCCATACTAGAAAACTACCAACAAGCCGATGGTTCAGTAGTAGTACCAGAAGTATTACGCCCATACATGGGTGGACTTGAAGTGATTGGTAAAGCGTAAGGTTTAGCTATTAGTTTTTTGGCTATAAGTTTTAAGTAGAAAAGCCGCTGTTTTAAACGAACAGCGGTTTTTTTGTTTTAGGAAAAGGTTCGAGGTTAAAGGTAAAAGCTGAGATATTAATTCGCAGTGAAATTCATTGTGTAAGAATCGGCTTCATACATTATCGACGCTATTTTTGTATAAGGCGTACTTTAACGCGTGACACACAATTAAAAACTTTTGCTGGTTTTATAATCTCGAAAATGGGCTTACAACACCATTGGCTCCTTGTTGTAAAACATGAGTATATATTTGGGTTGTTCGCACATCACTATGGCCTAATTGTGCCTGAACCGTACGAATATCAGCGCCACTTTGCAATAGGTGCGTTGCAAATGAATGGCGTAAGGTATGTGGTGTAACGTGTTTCCTAATTTTTGCATCGTCAGCAGCCTGTTTAACAGCGCGTTGTAATTGCTTTTCATCAATATGATGACGCCTCAGCTGCTTACTCTCAGGATCAATGCTTAATTTATGTGATGAAAATAAATATTGCCAACCTAATTGTCTGTTATGGTTTGGATATTTTTT
>NZ_PNDV01000066.1:0-5289 GCF_005930865.1 Pseudoalteromonas sp. S554
TTTATAAAACGACAAATGTCGTAGACAAAATTGTTAGGTTTTAAGGAGAGTACCAATGTCAATTGATAGTTTATTTGCTTTGTTCGGAGCCATGATTATTTTAGCAATAGTTCCCGGTCCTGCGGTTTTTGCTATCATTGCTCGTTCTTTTTCTTCTGGTAAATTACAAGCATTCTATATGACTGTTGGTATAGTATTAGGTGATTATATTTTTGTTGTCCTTGCTTTGTTTGGTCTTTCTGCCCTTGCGGAAGTAATGGGAACAGCTTTTTTTATTATAAAATACCTAAGTGCTGCTTATTTAATTTGGCTTGGGGTTCAACTCCTACGTACAAAAGCAAAATCAATTGATATTGAAACATCGAAAGACTCATCTTTAATCTCTAATTTGTTAACTGGTCTTTTTATTACACTAGGTAATCCTAAAGCTATTATATTTTATGTGGGTTTTTTTCCTGCATTTATTAATGTTAACGAAGTTACATTTTATGACACCAGTTTAATTATGTTAGCTGCTACTTTAGCCTTTGGTAGTGTAAATATGTGCTACTCGTTACTAGCAGTAAAAGCGAAGAATACTTTTAAATCGCCTAATGCAACAACAGTCATTAATAAAACAGCGGGTACTATCATGGTGTCAACAGGTGCTTTGGTGGCAATTAAAACCTAACAAGAATTTAAAGAAGGACAAAATAAAGTTGGCTTTTTGTTCACTACGTTCACCTATTTTAGCCAACTATATTTTGCCTCTTAAATGGGCGTTATACGTTTCACACGTTCAGAGTAGTGTGATACTCTTGGTACTCTATAAACAACCCCTGATCTAATAAGGATATTAAAAATGAACACCCAAGAATATAAGCTGTATAGACAATACGAACCGAGAATAGATGAAATCAATTCACGTTTAGATATTGTGGATGAGGAAATACCTAAATTACAAAAGAAGTATCGTACTTCTGGTTACAAAGCTTCTGCCCTAGATGAACTTTTATCTTACGAGAAAGAGTCTAGCGAACTTCACCAAGAAAAGTTTCAAATTTGGAATAAGATAAAAACTGGTCTATAGCTTCTGAGACGTTCAATGCAAACTCCTCTGTATCTAACACTTTAGTATCAAGGGCTTTTCCTTGTTTTTGGGCGGATAATATTAATTTATTTATCTCATAGCGGTTTTCTAAAGTATTTTCCATTTGAGACACAATATCTTTAAACATCTTCAAATCAAAAAGGGCTTTATCTGTTACATCATTCATATTATTTTCCTTCTATATTATTTAAAATTAAACTTGCTCACTATTGAACATAAACGGATAACAAGTTGCTAAAACGGACTCACTACGTTCGCCGCTTAGCAAGGCGTTATAAGTTTACTTTTGCCCAGCTATGCGGGTCTTCAATACGCTCTTTTGTTTCAATGTTGAAAAAATCGTTTCCAACACGCAGCGCCTTGTACCAATCCCACCCACCAGAACATAAGCCGCGATATTCTTTCACCAAAAACGGTTTGTTGCCTTTTGGGGCTTCCTTTAGGTTTTTATTCCACTTAATCATTCTTGCCAGCTCCAACTTATAACAACTGAAATCAGGCGGACGTGCCGCCGCTGTTTCTTCTGGTTAGTTTGCTTAATCTTCTTCTGGAGGTGTTGGTGTATATCCACAATTTAAACACTCGTAAGTTATATAGTAACCACAATCTATCTCTTTAATTTCACCGCCACACTTTTCGCAGAAATCAAGCGGATCATCGGGTAACATATAATTAAATATTTGTTCATCAGTTAGTGTATTCATATTCTTTACCTCTTCTCGTTAAGTGCTGTCAGCAAAACTAACAACACGCTTAATTGTGACCGCCACAGTTGGCTGTCGTTCGTTCCTCACTATGCCACCTCAAAAGCGTGGCGGCACATTAGCTAAGGGTTATAGCTCTTCAGCATCCGGAGTATGAGGAATATGAATATTTCAACGAGAGACAAGGTAAACGACTTCCTTTCTGATATACAGTCCATATCCTCTGAGCAGTTTGATTTGTTGATTGCAATAAGAGATATCTTCATAAGGTCTAATGAAGAATTAGTTGAAGATATTAAATATGGTGGTTTGGTCTTTAACGTGTCAGATGCGTTGATAGGAGGCATTTATTCATATAAAAAACATGTTTCAATTGAGTTCAGTAATGGCGCGGACTTTATTGATAATGACTCGATCTTGGAGGGTGGTGGTAAAAAGAGGCGGCACCTACAAATATACGAAAATGACGATATCGTTCAAAAAAACGTCGAGTACTTTGTTAGTCAAGCAGTGAACAACTAAAGGAAACTATCGAGTGGTAAAATTTGGATATACAATCAATTATGTGCGTGATGTAGATATAGCTTTGTCATTCTTTGAGAAAGCATTTGAAATGACACGACGCTTTATCACCGACGAAAATGACTATGGTGAATTGAATACGGGTGAAACAGTTCTGGCTTTCGCATCTCATGAATTAGGACTATCAAACTTCTCTGGCGGATATATAAGTTCTACTGATTCAGAAAAACCATTGGGCATTGAAATAGCACTCATAACCGATGATGTTAGTGGCATACATCAGCGCGCAATACAATATGGTGCAGTTGAGTTAAAGTCACCTGAAACAAAACCTTGGGGGCAAGTTGTTTCTTACGTTCGTTGTCCTTCTGGCATCTTAATCGAGTTATGTACTCCGATCCAGAGTTAAGCTATAACAAAAAGCTGCACGCGGACACATATTGCTACGCGCGTTTTTGTGTATGTCGCGTTGCTCCATTTTTACAAAAAAACGCTCTCCGCAATATGTGCCGGTGAGCTTGGCGTTATGTTGCTTTTCTAGCTTCGCGTGTGTCCATATCTTTAAAGTGCAATTCTTCACTATTTGGTCTATTGCAATGCAGGCAGTGTGTATGCGTACCAAGCCCTTCACACTCAGAATCTTCTGCAAAGTTTTCTGGATATTCTTCTTTTAAAATTTCAGTGCTACCAATTACTGACCCGCCAGTTTTTTCTGTATTATGCTTATGTGGCGCTAGCCCGTAATAAGGGAATACACAATCTCCATCGCCGTTATTGCAGTGTTCGCAGCAACATAACAACGCCGTGCAAGTCGGACTACTAACAGTTGGTTTTTCTTGGTCGTTTTCCATTTTATCTAGCTCCTGTATTCTTAATTAATTTAGTGGTTACATTCCGTAGCCGCTTAACGCAAAGGTTATGTGTTTTTAGGAAATGTAGCTAAATTATTTTTGTGTTTGTTGTCATTTCGTCGCACAAAAATAGCGTTTTAGGTTTGGTGTGTATTTTTCGCCAAACTGGTTTAGGTTTACTCACTAATAAGCTTTGCGCTATTTTTACTTCGTAAATGCAAAGCTATTAATGTCGGTTGTACCAAAGGTAAGTGGCTCAAAAAATTCGGTTAGACGCACAGGCAACGGTGCACATAATTTCAGCTTGGTGTTAAAGTAAACACATAACAAGCATTTAAACAGGGACAAAAAACAGTTGGCTTTTTTCGTTCCTCAAAATTTTAGCCAACATTTTTTGCCCATTAAATGGGCGTTATATTTCACGGAGTATTCAAGCATGAGTGAACAACAAATAGTTTATTCTTTCGCATGGTTTCAGCCTGAAGAATGGCAGCGTTTAAAAGAAACAGTAGATGATCCAACAACGCTAGATGATACTTATCAAGAATGGCGACATAATGCTGAAAACGCTATTGGTGAACTTAGGGCCAATGGCGAGCAAGTTAAAAAAATATCTATCAAAATTAGTAAGCTTGTCAGTTGGTGTGAATCTAAAGGTATCAAGCCGGATAGTAAAGCTAGATCTGAATATGCAGCGTTCCTTGCAGATCAAAGAAGTAACTGAAATATAACAAGCAATTTAAGCGGGACTAAAAACAGTTTGCTCGGTTTCGCTTCGCTACACATTTTAGCAAACAATTTTTAGCCCCTTAATGTGGGCGTTATGTGTTTTTAGGAAATGTAGCTAAATTATTTTTGCGTTTGTTGTCATTTCGTCGCACAAAAATAGCGTTTTAGGTTTGGTGTGTTTTTTTCGCCAAACTAGTTTAGGTTTACTCACTAATAAGCTTTGCGCTATTTTTACTTCGTAAATGCAAAGCTATTAATGTCGGTTTTACCAAAGGTAAGTGGCTCAAAAAATTCGGTTAAACGCACAGGCAACGGTGCAAATAATTTTAGCTTGGTGTTAAAGTAAACACATAACAAGCATTTAAACAGGGACAAAAAACAGTTGGCTTTTTTCGTTCCTCAAAATTTTAGCCAACATTTTTTTGCCCATTAAATGGGCGTTATATTACTAATCAATCATGGAGTTACCAAAATGGAATGCATCAAAATAACCTTATCATCAAGCGATTACGCCAATGGTGTTCACATGGATATTCAAAATAAATTCTTTGAAGTATTCAAAATTAGCAAAGCACCAAAAAACATGATGATGTTATCACTAAAAGATCACCAGATAGACGGTAAGCCTATATTTTTATTGCCACATGATAACCCTTTGATCGTTGCGTTAAGTAGATTGTTTCAATCTGAAATATCAACGCTTCCTAATATTTCTGAACTATCACACCTATCAGGACATGCTGACGCTATAGATATTTTAGCTTCTAGCTGATCAACAATTAAACTATGACTATTGTGTACTATACAATTAGCAGGAAATCCTTTAACAGATCCGTCACTGTAAAGCTCCCATTCATGCCCTGTACTTTGTTGAATAACTTTAAAAATAATTGTTTTCATGGTTGTTCCTTAATCGTAATATAACAAGTCGTTAAAGCAGGACAAATAACAGTTGACTTTTGCTCCTGCGTCGCTTATTTTAGCCAACATATTATTTGCCTCTTAACGAGGCGTTATATGCAAAAAGGAGTTTCGTATGAATATCAATGCAACAATACTCGGTCAATTCATTTTAATATCAATTATTGTAATAAGTGGTTTAAGCTATTACCTCGGTAAACGTAAAACCCAAAATGTTAAAACAACAACCTTTATTGGTTGTTTATTGTCATTTATTCCACCATTAGGTTTAATATTTGTAGCAGTTTTGGCACTTAAAAATGATGTTTCAAATAATAAGGCATCTAATGTTTAGGCGTTTAATTGCATATAACACATATGAGCCTTAACTCTGTCAATAGGCATTAGTTTTCTTTTTGACCGTTTTTATAAATTGACGGTCAATTCTAAATCAATAAACAAATTCGTTTAAGTCCTAAGAGGATGCGGCTGT
>NZ_PNDV01000067.1:0-42601 GCF_005930865.1 Pseudoalteromonas sp. S554
GGTTTCATTGAATCACAACAGCTGAGGCATGGGCGCTAAAGCCGGACGGTCAATTGACGCGAACCATGATTGTCGTGTACCACTAAGTTGCTTAAAAGGCTTATTATTTACCTCAAGCAACAAAGCTTTAATACAATGATTAAGCTCCGCTAAAGAGAAAAAGGTTTGATGACGCAGTTTAGCTAATATCCAGCGTTCAATGATTTGCACACCCACTTCAGCTTTGGCTTTATCTTGTGGTTTTCGAGGGCGAGCTGGCACGATCACGGTGCCATAATGCGCAGCCAGTTGCTGGTAACTAGGGTTAACATCCGGATCATAGCGGCATGCTTTACTGACACCACTACGCAAATTATCAGGGATGATCATCTGGGGTATACCGCCAAGAAACTCAAAGCATCGCGCATGACTCCCAAGCCAATCAGGTAAACTTTGGCTCCAGGTTGCTTCGCAAAACGTGTAGTTGGATGCGCCCATCACCGCCACGAATATCTGAGCAAACTTCACCTCACCCGTTGCATTACAGACAATAGGCATCGTTTGGCCAGCGTAATCGACAAACAACTTTTCACCGGCCTTATGCACTTGCCGCATCGAACGCTTTTGTTTTTTAAGCCACCGCATATAGCGATCACAAAACTGAGAGTAGCTATAACAACGGTTTGGATATTGCTGGGTATATTCTTCCCAAAGTAAATTTTTGGTGATGCCTTTACCGGTTAATTCTTTTCTAATTTGTGGCCAGTCAGGCATTTCAAAACGCTGAGATGGCCGTGTATCGGCGCGGGGATAAAACTGACTTGCTAGGACGGTATCATCCATTTCATCAGGTAGTGGCCAGGTTAACGATAACGCTTTGGCCTTTGTTAATAGTTTTTGAATAGCACCAACACTGATTTTTGTACTGGCACTTATTTTTCTAACGCTGAGTTGGGCAGCAAAATGTAGCCTCAACACTTCTCGAATTTTACGCATTGTGATCCTTTTGGTCGCCATATCCCTTCCTCAATCGAAAAAGGGGATAGCTTAACAAAGTAAGTAATAATCAATGCGTTGAAATTGTACTGGTTTGGTGTGAACACCGATTCCGGAAAATCAGTAAAAAGTGTTCACGATAAAACCGGAATAAGCGTTCACGCTAAAACCAGTATGGGTGTTCACGATGGGCCGGAATCACTGTTCACGATGCTCCGGAATATGCAAATAGATCTAAATACCGAGCTATTAATTAACTTTTGGATACTAGCGTTCTCTATACATCTTAATTAATTCATTCGTTGAACCATCCATATTTAATATCTCTTTAGGATTGGTTATTTTTGATAATACTTTATTACCCTGTGACTTTCCTAATTCAACACCCCATTGATCAAAAGAATTCAACCTCCAAATAACACCTTGAACAAACACCTTATGCTCATACATGGCAATTAAACTGCCGAGAGCCTTAGGAGTTAACTTTTCAAATAAAATGGTATTACTCGGTTTATTACCCTCCATCACCTTATGAGTTGACAGCTTTTGAATTTCTGATACATCACAGTTAGCCTTTTTCATCGCCGCTTTAACTTCTTCGAGACTTTGCCCAGCCATTAGTGCCTGACTTTGACCAAAACAGTTAGAAGCGAGCATATCATGGTGATTACCAATTTCGTGGAAAGGGAATAAAGGCATCAAAAAATCTACAGGAATAGGGGTTTTGCTTTGATGGATTAGTTGATGAAATGAGTGTTGACCATTTGTACCTTCACTTCCCCAAATTATTGGGCCAGTGTCATAAGACATAGACTTATTATCAAGTGAAATTGATTTACCATTACTTTCCATATCCAGTTGTTGAATATAAGCTGGTAAACCTCGTAAATAATGATAATAGGGCAATAATACTTGCGATTGAGCACCATAAAAATTTCGGTACCAAATACCTAATAAAGCAAGAATAACAGGCAAGTTTTTTTCTAACGGCGCATGCGTGAAATGTTCATCCATTTCAAACGCGCCTTGTAAAAAGTCACGATAATTATCAAATCCTATCGCTAACGCCAAAGGTAAACCAATAGCAGACCACACAGAATAACGACCACCAACCCAATCCCACATTGGGAAAATATTTTCTTTCTCAATACCTAATTTTTGCGCAGCCTCTACATTAGAAGAAACACAAGCAAAATGATATTTAACCTCTTCAGCTGTGGCTGTTGCAACAAACCAATTCCGTGCGGTTAACGTATTACGCAATGTTTCTTGGGTCGTTAATGTTTTAGATGACGTTATAAACAGTGTTGTTTCAGGATTTACTTTAGACAGCACATCGTGAATATGACAACCATCAACATTCGCAATAAAATGGACCTTTAATTGAGATTGTTGGTAAGGTTTTAGCGCTTCTGACATTATTTTAGGTCCAAGAAAAGACCCGCCAATACCGATACTAACAACATCAGTAAACGCTTTGCCTGTATATCCTATTTTTTTACCTAATGAAATATCATTGACAAAATGTTCTAACTTAGCGAGCGTTGTCTTTATTTGTGGCATCACATCAACGCCATCAACATAGACGGGGTTATTTGAAGAGTTACGTAACGCGGTATGTAATACCGGACGGTTTTCAGTGGTATTGATAGCTGAGCCACTAAACATTTTGTCACGCTTATTCAATAAATCCGATGATTCAGCTAAATTCATTAACAAGTGCATTGTTTCGTCAGTAACACGATTCTTAGAATAATCTAGCATTATTCCCGCCGCAGAAAGAGAGAAGCTTTTAAACCGTTCAGTATCTTGAGCAAATAAATCACGCATTTGTATATGTATATTTTTATTATAATGATTTACGAGTGACTTCCACTCAGGGGTGCTGGGTAACATACAAGTTATATCCTAATTCTGAAATATGAGACTATCTAAATTATTACGTTGCAAATAAATATTTAGACATGAGCAGTTTTTTAAATTAATTAAAATAACAACTAATCTTTTAGCGTTATTAATCAAAGGTTTTTATACAAAAATCACGGCTGAACTTTATTTACAAAGTTCAGCCGACGCTAATATTTTTATTGGCTTTTTAAGTATCCTAAACATTCATCTACTTCGCCCGTTGACCCCATAATCACGGCAACACGTTGGTGAATGTGAGACGGTTCAATATCTAATATCCGTTCTTGCTCGGTAAAGGCTTTACCATTGGCATTTTCAACTAACATTGCCAATGGGTTTGCTTCATACAACAAACGTAATTTAGCCGGTTGTTCAGGTTTTTTAATATCATTCGGATAACAAAAAATTCCGCCACGAGACAACACGCGATGTACATCACCAACCATTGCTCCATTCCAACGCATGTTAAATTTCTTAGCTCGCGTCCCCTCATCACCCAAAATAAGATCCTTAATATAATGAGTGAATCCTGATGACCATTGATTGAAGTTAGACATATTCACAGCAAACTCTTGTGTTTCTGTCTGGATATCCATTTGATCAGTGGTCAGTAAATAACAACCCTGCGTTTTGTCTAAAGTATATAAACGAGATGGTCCACCGGTTGTCAGTGCCAACATGGTAGATGGGCCATATAAAACATAGCCTGCACAAACCTGCTCAGTGCCTTTTTGTGAAAATTGCGATTCACTACCTGCAGATTCATCATCTTTTGCACGATAAACAGTAAAAATTGTGCCTATCTGACCATTAATATCAATATTTGAAGAGCCATCAAGTGGGTCAAAAGCAACAATATAAGGTGCACCTTCAGTTGCAGCAACAACATAGTCTTCTTCTTCAGACGCGATAGTTCTTACTTTGCCACTTTCTAATAACATGTCTTTAAGTAACTGGTTACTTATGATGTCCAATTTCTTTTGAGTTTCACCTTGAATATTCTCATCTAACGTAGAGCCAAGTACATTTGACAATGCACCTTGACCCACTCTGAATGAAATTTCTTTACAAGCCGTTAATATCGTTTTGATTAACAAGATCAATTCAATTTCGACATTGTCTTGCTCTAAACATGGAATTAAACGCTTCATACTTATTCCTTATACCTATCAAGGCAATTAAGTTCTTTAAACGAAAGCGCTAAACGCTCAGTCATCGACTGTTCTACTTTACGTAACCACACACGTGGGTCGTAGTATTTTTTGTTTGGACTATCGTCACCAGTGGGGTTACCAATTTGGCTTTGAAGGTATTCTTTATTTTCTTTATAATAATTAGAAACCCCTTCCCAGCTTGCCCACTGTGTATCGGTATCAATATTCATTTTTATCACGCCATAGCCGATAGCTTCAGTAATTTCAGATGGTGCTGAGCCAGAGCCTCCGTGAAAAACAAAGTTCAAAGTGTTATGACCTAAACTATATTTTTGTGAAACAAAAGCTTGAGATTTTTTCAATATTTTTGGCGTTAATTGAACATTACCGGGCTTATAAACGCCATGTACATTGCCAAATGAAGCCGCAATGGTGAATGAATTATTCACTTGGCTTAATTGCTCGTAAGCATAAGCAACATCTTCGGGTTGGGTATAAAGTAATGACGCATCAATCTCTGTATTATCAACCCCATCTTCTTCGCCACCAGTGCAGCCAAGCTCAATTTCTATCCCCATATCTAGTTTTGACATACGCGCTAAATACTGCTGACAAGTCTCAATATTTTCAGTTAAGCTTTCTTCTGATAAATCTAACATATGCGAGCTAAATAACGGCTTGCCATGTAAATTATAATACGCTTGTCCTGCGTCTAATAAGCCATCAATCCAAGGTAATAATTTTTTAGCTGCATGATCTGTGTGAAGAACAACTGGTATACCATAATGTTTTGCAGCCGCATGTACATAATGTGCAGCAGCAATAGCACCAAAAATTGATGGTTGATGATCTTTTAATGGAGCGCCTTTACCCAGAAAAAATGCTGCGCCACCGTGCGACAACTGAATAATAATAGGTGATTGACATTGATAAGCCGCTTCAAGGGCTGCGTTAATCGAGTTGGTACTAACAACATTTACTGCTGGAAAAGCATAACTTTGCTCACGAGCAACACGATACAATGTATTTAAATTTTCTCCACTAACAACACCAGGCGGTACTAAATTCGTTAAATTGGTCATTAATAATCCGTATGTTGGGAAATATGTTCAAGACCAGCTTGTAGAATTAGATCGTAAAGAAACTCATTCAGGCTAGCTGGACTTGTTTAGAGCTCGGTCGCTTGCGCCGATATATATGCGAAAGTGCGTATTGTCTAGTTGTTATTTTTTGCCAGAATCATATCCTTATATTCCTGTAATTTTTCATCTGCCTGATCGCCAAACAAAATCTGGCAAGCCTCTTTCAGACCCGGCGCGTTAAGAATATCTGACTCCGGTACTACCAGAGAGATTTTAGAACGACGGCGTAAAAAATCGTCTAACTTAGTTACCATTTCTCGCTGCGCGGCATGTTCGATTTCAACCCGTAAATATTCTGAATTTTCTATCAACAACTCCGCCTTTTCTGGGTTCTCACGGATGCTTTCCAGCATATTAATAGCATTACGACCATAACGGCGCCAGAATCTTGTTGTTAGGGGCTCAGAAGATGATACAGGGGTTAATTCATCGAGTCCCATTAGTTCTGCTCTGTGCATGAACTCCCGCTTAGTCGCTTCATCGGGTTCACCATACCACTTGTGTTTAGCATGTGGCAGCTCTATGCCAAAGCTTTTCACAATGCTAGCTACTTCGTCGCCAACATTAATACAATCGGTAAGTTTACCACCGAATATTGACATATATCGTGCGTCAGCATTAATATCAATGGCATGCTTACGCGACAGCTGAACCCAGTCGGCTTTGCCTCCTTTGCCTTTAATAGCTAGGGGTCTTACGCCACATCGTTCAGCAATCACATGGTCTTTGGTTAATATCTTATCCAAAATTAATAGCTTGTTCGCGTTGTCTAATACGAACTGTCGATCATCGTCGGTAACATATGCATAAGGGCTTTCGACCTGTGTGTCTGTGGTGCCAATACAGGTCTTAGGCCCCATAGGGATTACAAAAAACAGTCTGCCATCGTCAGCAAAAAAGGTTAGTATTTTTTTACTCTCGGTGACCTTATCGACGATTAAATGGATCCCTTTTGAAAATAGGTGATGATGCTCAGTATGCTCTTTGTTGACCTTATTAAGTGGGTCAACAAAAGGTCCGCAGGCATTAATTATTGTTTTTGAGCGGATCGTTAACTGTTCACCGCTAACCGTATCACAGGCGTTGGTTATCCAAATATCGTCTTCTTTGGTTGAGCCTAGCGACTCTACATAATTTGCGGCTATGCAGCCATAACTCATGCTAGAGCGAATAAAATTAAAAGTAAAACGGGCGTCGTTGTCAGGCAAATAACAGTCAGAGTACTCAAAGCCGCCATTTACCGACGAAGTATTAATTACATTTTCCATCGATTTGATTTTTGATGCTGTGAGATAAATGGGCTTTTGAGTAAAAAAACGGCCAATAGACCAATATAAGGCAGTACCGAGAAAAACCAGAAAAGGTGGAAAACGAAAGCCCTTTTGAATACTGGTTAAGAATCGAACTTCTTTAACCGAAGAAGGATAATTTCGCATCAAGTGATTACGACTTTTGCACAACTTGTTGACCAAGTTATATTCATAACTCTCTAGGTATTTAATCCCGCCCCAAGCCAAATTGGAAGAGTTCGAGCTAGTAAAACCCGCAAAATCGCCTTTATCAATCAAAGCAACTTTAACCCCTTTTGCAGCAAGGGCGGCGGCAGACACTGCGCCATTAATGCCACCACCGATAACTAATACATCAAAGATTTCATTCGGTAGTTTGCTGATATTATTTGCTCTAAGGTTATTCATGTTATTCCTTCATCCTTATTTTATTAATGCACTTCTTCTGTGTTGGTAATGTTATTAACACAATGGTTCAGGTGGATAACCATAAAGGTGTATCAGGCAGGTTTAACATCTTTACCATCTACCTCTGCGTTAGCAGTAAGGTCTGAATACTGCTGAACCTTTATCATTGCAGCTGAAGGTGAACGTATCGATTAGAACAGCTCTTTATTGGTGATAACATGATGATAACTAAATCTGTCTAAACGACAAAACGACTAACTTCATCCATTAACTGTCTTGCTACAGAATCTAAATTTTCAGCTGTCTCCTTTAATTTAGACGCATTTTCATTAGTACAACGGTAGCTCTGCTGGATGTTCGCTATATTACGATTAACTTCGTCTACCGTCGCTGATTGTTCTTCCGTTGCAGCGGCATTCTGCAAATTCATGTCACTTAATTCAGATGATTGAAAGGTAATATTCTTTAATTGCTCAGACACACCACTAAAACCATCAACAGTGGTATTAGCACACTCTTGACTACTGAGCATGGCTTGAACCCCTTGCTGACTACGGGTTTGTAATTGTTCGATCATCTCTTGAATGCGAGAAGTTGATTCTGAGGTTTTATGCGCTAAAGAACGAACTTCATCGGCAACCACAGCAAAACCTCGTCCTTGCTCTCCGGCTCGTGCCGCTTCTATTGCAGCATTCAACGCCAATAAATTAGTTTGTTGAGCTACACTATTTATCACATCTAAAATACTACCAATTTCATTGCTATCATCAGCCACCAGCTGAATAATAGCTTTAGATTTATTTATTTCATCGGAAAGTTTATCTATAGATTCATTTGCTTGGTTAACCAGTAGCTCGCCTTGAAGAGCTGCATCATGAGTAGATTGGGATTTATCTGCAGTGCCAGAACAATTTGATGCAACGTCTTGGACTGTTGCATCTAATTCATTTACCGCGACTACCACTTGTTCAGCCTGACCTAAACCACTACTCACTTCTTTATCAACGGTCAATATAACCTGTTGTATTTCCCCAACCGTTTGGCTTAATTGCTCACTTGCATTTCTAACATTACCTGTTAAATCACCTAAATGAGCAACCATTTGATTAAAGTTATTGGCAAGCATACCGAGCTCATCTCCACTTTTTACTTCTGCATTCGAAGTAAGATCTGAATGCTGTTGAACCTTTATCATTGCCTTCGAAAGTGCACGAATCTGTCCAGCTATTTGCCGTAGTAAATAAATACTTATTGCTAAGCTAATCACTAATGCAATTATTGCAATTATTGCAAGTTGCAATAATTTCAGATACGCAACATTTTTTGCATTTGTAATAGATTCTGTTAATTTATTAGCCATTATATTTTCCAGTATTTTTAGTTTGTCTATCCGTGTTGAAGCATTAGCAAACCAATAGTTAGCATTGATGCGTAAACGTTTTTTGTGTTTCAATACGGTCTTACGTATGCGTTCAACTTCCATAACAGCATCCCCTTCAAGTGTGTCATTAAGTAGTTTTTCTTGCTCTTCGTTCGCTATATCAAGAAATAATGTCATGTAAATATCTTGCTCTGCTAATAAACTAACAAAATGATTATACACTTCAATAGTGGGCTTCTTCGCCGTAAAAGCTTGTGTCAATACAGCACGTTCAATTCCCGCTAGTTCTTTGTTTTGTAATAGATATAAATAGGCATTCATTTGACGATTTATCTGCTTATCGTCAATGAAGGTTGAAATTATGCGACTAATTGCCAGTAATGAACGATTAAGTTTGATGTAGTATTGAACTATTTCATTACTAGGGATATTTTGTTCTTTAACGCCAATACGAATATTACCAAGCATCTCAAATTGTTGATCGATCGATGAAATTAAACTAGACAGTTGCTGACTATTGTCTGTCGTATTGAATTGAATCGCTACGTCTTGATAATCAAATAATTGCTGGTTAGTGCTAGCGACTTGCTCAATTAAATCTGTGGAGAATTTTTTACCTTTAGCACTCAAATACCCTATCGAAAAACCACTTTCCTTCTGTAATTCATGAATTAACTTGCTAGCAACAGTGTTCAATGCCTCTAACTCTTGCGCTTGTTGCATATCAGCGAAGACTTGATAGTTTTTTGACAGCATATTAACAATAACAACCAGAGCTAGTAGCAGTGGTATTGATGTAAGAGCAAGTAATTTATACTGAATTGATAAATTTCGTAAAAAGCTCATTTATATTACCTCACAGTAAAATTGAATTAGTTCCAAGCCAGGTTCATAAACCAATCTCTGCTATTATTAATTCGAAGTTATTTCGGAATACAATAGACCTTAATTTCAATAATATTGAGCTAAAAAGCCCTGCGCAAAAAGCGCAGGCAAAGCAGAACAGAAAGTAGTGCATATATTGCCAACCTAGAAAGGCAACCCCTCTGTTCATTTCCAAAAGTTGCCTAACAACTTAAGAAACTGTGGGAAGAATCCCAAGTGTCAAATCAACCAAAAAACCATACAGTAAAGGCAAATCTAACTGTATGGCTGTCCTTACTTAAAAGTCGAACTGAAAACCAAGCACAATAGCATCATAATTAGCTTGAACATCTGACTTATAATCTTGCAGTTCAGCAACTAAACGAAATTCTGTTGACATTTGATAATGAACAAATAACATTGAAAGTTCATTGTCTATTTCTGCTACAGCATCAAGGCCTTTACTAGCATCGGCAGCTCGACTATCTTGTTGTCCTTCGCCGTAACTTATGCCAACGGTAGTTTTATCAAAGACATAATCTGCTTCCACATACCATTGAGTGGCATCGACATCAGCATCATTGATACCACCGAATCCGTATAGGCCATCAGCACCAATACCGGTAGTATCTGTAAATGACAATGTTATACCAAAATCACCTAAATCAAGATGAGTACCAACATCGAAGCCTTGCATATCATAATCAAAAGAGTTCGCGCCTAACACTGAGACATTCTGTTGTATGAATCCAGCCCATAACTTAATACCACCCGTATTAAACTTCGTTGCATAATTAGCTTGCCCTTCGAAGCGTGGTGAATCTGTTTCAATGCTAGCACCTTGTGAGTCTTGTGGCTCTTCAGGGTTAATCATTGCTACTTTAAATGATAAACCATTGTAATCATTTGAAACAAACTTCACTTGAGGATTGAAATTGGCATAAACATAACCTGTACCTATACGTCCTCCTGTAGCATTACCAGTATCAGCACCGCCACCTAACCAACCTACGCCACCTTGGCTGGCAATATCACCAATAGCTGAGCTGTTAAATACACCAAAATCCTTACCAACGACAACGGTACCAAAATCACCTGCTATTTGAATATTTGCAACACGGCTTTCGAATAACCCGCTATTTTGCACACCACTACCTTGTAAATGTGTGTCTATTTGAAAATTACCTGAAACCGTTAAGCCATTATCCAGTTTTGGTGCAGCTACGTGAAAATTTAAGTTAGCAGGATTAAAGCCTGATTGAACTCGAAAAGCCTTTTCTTCACCTTCATGATCAGAGCTAACCACAAAAACTGGAATAGAACCACTGATACTCGTTTCCCAACCCGTGTCACTTTCAATCGTTACTGCTGCATTAACAGGGTTTGACATAGCCATAGTTACCATGGCTAAACCAATAGCGCTGCTTAACTTAGTCATTTCTCTTGCGTTTTTAATATTATTCAATGTTTTCATATTTTTACACCATAAAATTAGTATTTAGTTCACAAAACAAATTTTATTTATTAATTTTTTGTATAAAATTTGCGTAGCATTATCCATGCCCAAAGAGATTTCTGAGGGCTGGATAATAATTTTTATGAAGAATTAAAGCTTAGTTATTCGGCTTTCCAGCTTTTAAGTAAGTCATCATAAGCAATGGTTTTACCTTGAGGTTTTTCATTACTTAGTTTAGCTTTTGGAGCACCTGGTTTATTCAACCAATAACTAGGGTCACGTTTTTCATTTAGTTTTGGACCACATTCACCTTGAACATCAGAACGCTCTAATCGTTTCATAACCTTATCTTGTGCAGCAGCTAAGCTATCAAGGGCTTGTTGAGGTGTTTTCTCACCACTTGCCGCTTCAGCAATGTTCTGCCACCAAAGTTGAGACAATTTAGGATAATCAGGTACATTCGTTCCTGTTGGAGTCCAGTTCTCACGTGCTGGGCTACGATAAAATTCAACCAATCCACCTAGTTTTGGTGCCGCATCTGTCATTGCTTGAGAGTTCAAGTCAGACTCACGAATAGGCGTTAAACCCACTAATGTTTTCTTTAATGAAACAGTTTTAGACACAGTAAACTGGGCATATAACCAAGCAGCCAAACGACGTTTTTCTGGTGTTGACTTCATGAAGGTCCAAGCACCGGTATCTTGATAACCAAGTTTCATACCTTCTTCCCAATAAGGACCTTTAGGAGAAGGAGCCATACGCCATTTAGGTGTACCATCTTCGTTAACTACAGCTAAACCTTTATCAGTCATGCTGGCAGTGAAAGCGGTATACCAAAATATTTGCTGAGCAATATTTCCTTGAGAAGGCACAGGACCAGCTTCAGAGAAAGTCATACCTTGTGCTTGTGGTGGCGCGTAATCATTTAGCCAATCAACATATTTAGTTGTTGCATATACGGCTGCAGGACCATTGGTCGCTCCGCCACGTGACACGCTTGAGCCTACAGGACGACAACCTTCAACTCGAATACCCCATTCATCAACTGGTAATCCATTAGGTAGACCTTTATCACCTGCACCAGCCATTGAGAACCAAGCATCAGTGAAACGCCAGCCTAATGAGGGATCTTTCTTACCATAATCCATATGTCCGTAGACACGATTACCATCAATATTTTTTACATGATTAGTAAAGAAGTCGGCAATGTCTTCATAAGCTGACCAGTTTTCTGGCACACCTAATGCGTAGCCGTAACGACTTTTAAACGCTTTCTTTAGATCTTCACGAGCAAACCAATCAGCACGAAACCAATATAAGTTGGCAAACTGTTGATCGGGTAGCTGATATAATTTTCCGTCAGGGCCAGTGGTAAAATCTAAGCCGATAAAATCATCAATATCTAATGTAGGTAACGTATAATTTACAGCTTCATTTTCAATCATGTCTGAAATGGCAACAACTTTACCGTAACGAAAATGTGTTCCAATTAAATCTGAATCATTGATATAGGCATCATAGATATTACGACCAGACTGCATTTGGGTTTGTAATTTTTCAACCACATCACCTTCTTGGATTAAGTCATGATTAACCTTAATACCTGTGATTTCTTCAAATGCTTTGGCCAAAACCTTAGATTCATAAGTATGTGTTGCAATGGTTTCTGAGGCCACATTAATTGTCATGCCCTTAAATGGTTTTGCTGCCTCCATAAACCATTTAAGCTCTTCAAGTTGTTCTTTTTTAGTCAGTGTAGACTCTGTAAATTCTTTGTCTAGCCAACTTTTTGCTGTTGTAATAGATTGATCTGCAAACGCAGGTAGAGTCATCCCCGCAACTGATATAGCAGCGCCTAGTAAAACAATCTTCTTTAATTTATACTTTCTCATGATGTATCTCATTTTAATTTTAGTTTAATTTTATATTGTGATAAATCACTGGAAGCATGCTTCAACTTCTACCTTGTTCATGCTTCCAGAACTATTGTTGGTGTTACCCAACAGGTCGACTTGATGATTAGATTCAGTTAATGATAGTTAATTGAATCTACTTCTCAAGCCTTTAAACGTATCGAACTTTCTGACTTATCCGATACATTTAATTTTTAACTAGCAATATTTTCCCCCCAACAAAATTACTAGTTTAAATTTATTTTCTACTTACTTATCCCCAACGCAACAATATTGCTAACCAAATAACTGACAATGCTAAAGCAATCATCAAACTTAATTCAGTCACTGCCAGAAAGGCCAAATGAATATAAGCACTTGTTAGTAAACCAATAAAGAGTCTATCTCCTCGAGTGGTACTAATCGGTAAAAACCCCTTGCGTTCAGTACAAGGTACTTTAATTTCATATACTGTCATGCATGTTAATATAACTGCGATAACACTAAAGAATGTTACGGTCAATTCAGTCCACGCCATCCAACTCATAATATATCTCCTAAAATGTCTTATACACGACCCAAGGCAAAACCCTTGGCAACATGATTCCGTACAAAATAAATCACCAAAATACCTGGGATGATTGTTAAAATACCGGCGGCTGATAGTAAGCCCCAGTCAATACCCGCAGCACCCACTGTTCGGGTCATAATCGCAGCAATAGGCTTTGCTTCTACAGAGGTTAATGTTTTTGCAAGTAATAACTCGACCCAAGAAAACATAAAACAGAAGAAAGCAGTCACACCAATACCTGAACTAATCATAGGGAGAAAGATTCGAATGAAAAATCTTGAGAAACTATAGCCATCAATAAAAGCTGTTTCATCAACTTCACGTGGTACACCAGATATGAAGCCTTCTAAAATCCATACTGCTAACGGCACCGTGAATAAGCAATGGGCAAGGGCTACTGCAATGTGAGTATCAAATAAGCCCACTGACGAATAAAGTTGAAAGAATGGCAATAAGAAAACAGCAGGTGGTGCCATTCTATTCGTCAACAACCAAAAAAATAGATGTTTGTCGCCAACAAATTTATAGCGACTAAATGCATAGGCGGCTGGTAGTGCTACTATTAAAGTGATGACCATATTCATAGCAACATAGATCATGGAGTTTACATAGCCCATGTACCAACTTGGATCGCTAAATATTGTAATATAGTTATCAAAAGTAAAGTTAGCTGGCCACAACGTCAGTGCACCAAGTATTTCATCATTTTTCTTAAATGACATATTCAGTAGCCAATAGATGGGCACTAATAAAAACAATAAGAAAGCGGTCATGCCTAGGGTTTTACGTTTATTTATTTGCATAGATTACTCCTTATTTTGCCTTGTCTTGTAAGTTAATTACGGTGAAAAACATATAACATACCAATAAAACAATTAAATAATAAATCAGTGAGAACGCAGCAGCAGGTCCCAAATCAAATTGACCAATTGCCATTTTAGTTAACGCTTGGCTTAGAAAAGTGGTTGAGTTGCCTGGTCCGCCACCTGTTAAAACAAAGGGTTCGGTATAAATCATAAAGCTATCCATAAATCGTAATAATACACCGATAACCAATACACTTTTCAAACGAGGTAATTGAATGTAACGAAATATTGCCCAGCTTGATGCACGATCGATACGCGCTGCTTGATAGAAAGCTTCTGGAATGGCTCGCAACCCTGAATAACAAAGTAAGGCAATTAATGATGTCCAATGCCAAACATCCATTAAAAGTACAGTGAACCATGCATCACCTGCATTAGAGGCATAGTTGTAATCAATACCAATAGCATTTACTGCCCAGCCGAATAAACCAATATCTTCACGGCTAAACGTTTGCCAGATGGTGCCAACTACATTCCATGGAATTAACAATGGAATAGCGACAAGTATTAAACTCACCGATGCCATTCTGCCTTTCGCAGGCATCATTAACGCAACGATAATACCGAGTGGAATTTCAATCAACAAAACAGAAAACGAATAACTAAATTGTCGTAGTAGTGAGTCAAGTAAGCGCGGGCTGCGCAACATTTCACGGTACCATTCGGCGCCAACAAAATAGGCTGTATTTTGGTCAAAGATATCTTGTACCGAGTAGTTAACTACGGTCATTATCGGCACGATTGCCGAAAATGCTACCAGTATAAATACCGGTAATACAAGAAACCATGCTTTATTATTGGCTACCTTATTCATGCGTTTGCTCCTTCTAGCTCGACAGCCACTTCAACTAAAAATTCATCAACATAAAGTTTCAGCCATTGCTCAGGGAAACTAATATAAACTTTGCCTTTAGGTACTTTACGGTCTTCGTCAAGACGAACTTTTAATTGTTGCCCGTCAAGTTTCAAGTTGAGTATTTTGTATGTGCCTAGATCTTCAACATGGACAAGGTCACAACAATAAGCATCATTATTAGGCTCATCCCATATATGGATAAACTCAGGACGAATGCCTACCTTCAAATTATTGCTTGGCATTTGTGCAAGTAATTTAACCATTTCGGGTTCAAGATTTACTTGTGTGTTGTTAAATTTAACACCGGAAGAACTGCGTTGTACTTCGATCAAATTCATTCCTGGGCTACCAATAAAATAACCAACAAAAGCATGATTAGGACGTTCAAATAATTCGCGAGGTGTACCAAACTGGACAATTTGCCCGCCGTACATCACTGCAATTTTTTCAGCAAAAGTCGAAGCTTCTAATTGGTCATGGGTGACATACACCATGGTAATATTAAATTTCTCATGAATTTGCTTTAATTTACGGCGCAACTTCCATTTTAATTGTGGATCAATAACCGTTAACGGTTCATCAAACAATATCGCTGATACGTCACTGCGAACTAAACCACGACCCATTGAAACTTTTTGTTTTTCATCAGCAGTGAGTTTACTTGCATTACGCTTTAATAAAGGGGTTAACTCAAGTGCTTCAGCAATCTCATGTACTCTACTTTGTACCTTAACTTCTGGCGTTTTCATATTTCGCAGTGGAAAAGCCAAGTTATCAAAAACAGTCATCGAATCATAAATAACTGGAAATTGGAAAACTTGTGCAACATTACGATCTTCAGGTGGAATATTATTTACTTCAACACCATCAAAAAGTACCTGTCCATCAGAAGGAGAAAGCAGCCCTGACATGATATTTAATAAAGTGCTTTTACCACAACCTGATGGGCCAAGCAGCGCATAGGCACCGCCATGCTCCCAGACATGGTCCATTTCTCGAATAGCATAATCAGAAGGTTTACTTGGATCCTTGCTGTAGCTATGGGCCAACGATTTTAAATGTATTTCAGCCATGAATTTATTACCTCGTGATACGTTGAGATGGTGTTTGAATAGTATTACCTGCTTGATCAAAAACAAAAAGTTTATGTGTAGGTAAATAGACTTTGATCGGGTCGCCAATATGGTAACTAATGACACCTGACAGTTGTATTACTAAATCAAAATGATCATTAACAACATGCATATAGGTTTCAGAACCACTAATTTCAGCTAATTGCATACGCATTGAAAGCTCTAAATCATCGTCATGATTTGGTACTAAACCAATATGACTTGGTAATACACCAAAGGTATAGTTTCCGGGTTTAATCTTACTTAAATCCTGATCGAGTGGAAAATGAACAGACTCATCAAAAGTGACTTCACTTTTACTAAGGCGACCGGGAATGAAATTGATAGCGGGCTCACTGAACAGTTTTGCGGCATCAACACTGACAGGATTACGATATACTTGAGTTGCAGGACCAGTTTGTATGACTTGTCCTTCATGTAGTAACGTTGTTACCCCACCTAAAGCCATCGCTTCATTTGGCTCCGTTGTAGCGTATACGGCAATAGCATTACGTTCTTTAAATAGATCGCGTAATTCTGCTCGTAACTCTTCCCGTAACTTATAATCAAGGTTAACTAAGGGTTCGTCGAATAAAATGATACTTGCATCTTTGACTAATGCTCGAGCCATGGAACAACGTTGTTGTTGTCCACCTGAGAGCTCAAGAGGATGTCGATCTAAAAAAGGTTCTATCTGCAATATCGCCGCCGTTTCATTAACACGCTGGGTGATCTCTGACTCTTTAGTTTTTGCTATTCTCAATGGTGATGCAATATTTTCACGCACAGTTAAGTTAGGGTAATTTATAAATTGCTGATACACCATGGAGATATTTCGTTGTTGAACAGCTATATTGGTCACATCTTGACCATCCATATAAATACTGCCAGACGTGGGCTTATCTAGTCCTGCCATAAGGCGCATAAGGGACGTTTTTCCTGCAAGCGTACGACCTAATAGTACATTGAAGGAACCGGGTTCTAATTTCAGGTTTACATCGCTTAGGTAAGTTTCACCATCGACAACATAACCTAAATTTTCTAAAACGAGTGACATGTTATTGAATTCTCCCATTCATATTTATATCTCACATAAATCATTGATTAAATTTATGAACAAATCTTTTGTCATAACTCTATCTATGCATTCATTAAGCCAAAATGTAACAACTCGTAATAAAGCTCAATAAAACAATGTAAACCACTGTTATAATTAAATTAATTTAAATAGTGATTTTATTTAATTTAAAAATAGAAAAAATGCACACTGTTCAAAACTGTTCAAAATAATATTTTTATGACCACAGTTAACACATTTATTGAACAACTCCTATTGAACAGTTAAGAATTTCCACAATCTATATACTAAGACTAACAGATTATAATTAAATTATTATAAATCAAATATTTTGAGTAAAAACAAAAACAAAATAGGATACACCATTGTTTTATAATGGATTTTAAAAAAAGCTAAAACATCTGTTTTTTTTACTTATACTTAAAATATTTCCTTACTGTTGACTAAACAACCCAAAACACCTATAAATTGTATAACAATGAGTAGAATTTTTTTTGTTTAAACTGTTCAACAATTGGTCAGAGAGTATTTCAAATCAAGTTGTTGTTCAAATAATATGCTCATTCTCTGTTGTAATTTACAAGATAAAATATTGATATCAACATTTGATCAGCTTGAATTTGCTGATGTTGCTATTAATAGTATGAGGAAAAGCAGGTGAAAGATGATGATAAAATTAAGGAGTCTTGGCAACGTTGTGAGCTTTATGGCTTAGAACAATCAAGCCAACCTCAATTACAACGTTTGGGGCAAAGCGACCAACACTCTTTAGATGAAGAGTATCATCAACTCATCAAAACTACCGGTAATGAAGTATTACCTTATTACGAAAATATCCTATCAAATACTCAATGTTTGATTCTGCTCACTGATAATCAGGGGCAAGTCTTAAATAGCTGGGGAGATAAGCGTTTCCTTGCCTCACCTAATAAAGCACTTTTTGAAAAAGGGGTTGATTGGAAAGAAAGAAATAATGGAACAAATGCTATTGGTACAGCGCTAGCTTGTGGTGAAGCAGTACAAATTCAGCAAGATGATCATTTTTTAAAAGCTAATCGCTTTATGATCGGATCCGCGTCACCTATTTATGATGTGAATCATACCTTGTTGGGTGTCCTTGATATTTCTAGTGATGCCTATTTACCACAATCCCATACATTGGGCATGGTAAAGTTAATGTCACAAAGTATCGAAAATAGACTAATCATCAGTACTTTTAGCGATGAGCACTTTTTACTTACCTTTAATACAAATTTTGATAATTTAGATAGTCAATGGTCTGGAATAATCGTTTTCAGCGAAGAAGGTACGATTATTTCTGCGAATCGACGAGCTGAAATATTATTGTGTTACGACCTTTCCTTAGTAAATATAACCGATATTTTTGATATTCCCTTACAAAAACTGAAGAATCAGCTTCCTAACCTGCCATTTTCCTTTAGAGCTTTAAGTAAATATCATTTACATGGTTTTATTAAAGCGCCGATAAAAAATGAAATACAGCCTGTTGATTTTCGAAACAATGCACCTAAAGAATCGGACATTGATATTATTTCATTAGCACAGTTTAGCTTTGGTGATGAAAAGATTTCACGCTGTATCGAACAGGCTGAACGCATTATTGATAAAGATATCCCTATTCTTATTCATGGTGAAACGGGTGTAGGTAAAGAAGTTTTTGTCAAAGGCTTACATCACTATAGTCAACGAAGAATGCATCCACTTGTTGCAGTTAATTGCGCCGCAATCCCCAGTGATTTAGTTGAATCAGAACTCTTTGGTTATGAAAAAGGTGCGTTTACTGGCGCATCAAGTAAGGGCTCAATTGGCTTTATACGTAAAGCACATAAGGGAACTTTATTTCTTGATGAAATAGGAGAAATGCCACTTAGTGTACAAAGTAGGCTATTGCGTGTTTTACAAGAAAGAACAGTGACTCCTTTAGGTTCTACCGAAAACTATCACGTTGACATCAAACTCATATCAGCAACTAACCGTAGTTTAAGAGTGGATGTTGAATCGGGTCAATTTCGGCAAGATTTATATTATCGTGTCAGTGGACTCAACCTTGAGCTGCCACCTTTACGTGAGCGAACGGATAGAAAGCAGCTCTTTCATCAGGTCAATGCTCTTTATAGTCATGGCAGTGAAAATGAAAAACTACCTCCTGAGATAGTTGAGTTGTTTAATCAACACCCTTGGCCAGGAAATGTCCGTCAATTGGTTAGTGTCATTCAAATAGCCCAAGCAATGTCTGATGATGAGCCGATTCAAACAAGACACTTACCCGATGATTTTTTTGAAGATCTTAAACAAAACAAAATCAATAAAAAACAGTTGGTTAATAGTGAAACTGTTCAAAATGAACAAACAATTGAACACCTGACTATTGAGGATAAAATCTCAGCAGATAGGGCGGATTTACTTCAGACATACAATGAAAATAAAGGTAATATTTCACAAACAGCGAAAGCATTGGCCATTAGTAGAAATACCTTATATAAAAGATTAAAGGAAATAGGTATTCGTTAAACATTATAAATTAACGGTAATTTAATAGGTTAATACTGGCGCTTTAATCAATAAATCATTAGTACCAAACACAAAAATTTTATGTATCGGCATGTAAACCTTAATCTGAGCATCGGTGTGATATTCATGTACGCCAGCTAAGTGCATAACTAGACTAAAATGCTTATTCGAAAGCCTTATCATGCTTTCAGAGCCACTGATTTCGGCTAAATCAACTCTCATTGATAATTCTAAATCTCTATCATCAGCAGGCACAAATTTAAGGTGACTCGGTCGTATACCAAAACGATAATCTCCTGGTGCTAATTCAGCAATTTGCGAGTTTAAAGGGTATCGTAGCGTATTATGAAAAATAATTTCATTGTCAGTGATACTTCCTTCGAGTAAATTCATTTCAGGATCACTACAAAGTTTGGCGGCATCAACATTAATAGGTTGATTGTAAACAACACTGGCCTCCCCCTCTTGAATCACCCGTCCTTCATGCATCAATATCGATTTTCCTCCTAATGCCATAGCTACTTTAGGGTTTGTTGTTGCATAAATAGCAGTACAGTTGCGTGCTGCCAATAAATCTCTTATTTCAGTTCGTAATTCTTCGCGCAATTTATAATCAAGGTTCACCAAAGGTTCATCTAATAAAATGATGTCGGCATCTTTAACTAAAGCCCGTGCCATTGCAGTTCTTTGCTGCTGACCACCAGAAAGCTCAAGAGGGTAACGATCTAAGCAAGATTCTATGTGTAACAAGGCAGCAATTTCATTTACTTTAAGTTCGATTTCGGACTTTTTAAGGCCTATTACGCGTAAGGGTGAAGCAATATTATCTCTGACCGTTAAATGGGGATAATTAATAAACTGATGATGTACCATTGAAACATTACGTTGCTGAACCGGCACGTTAGTTAAATCAACACCATTTTTTAAAATACGCCCTGATGAAGATGATTCCAAACCCGCAATCAAACGCATTAAGGTAGTTTTACCCGCTTTTTTTCCGCCTTTCTTACCAAGTAATACGTTAAAAGAGCCCGGTTCCAGTACTAAATTCACATCATGAATACGTGTTTTACCATTTACTTTGTGGCATAGGTTTTCTAAAACTATTGACATAAAATCACTCAATTTACTTACTAGCGTCCTTACTAGCTATAGTATGACAATTTATGATTAATGTCAGTTTGATCGTAATCAAAAACCCCTATTTTATTTATTATAAACAAGCCCTAGAGGCATGGTTAAAATAAGTAAAGTAACTTAGCCAAATAATGCTACCTAATACCATTAATTCCACGAAGTTATTACTCACCTGTGCTGGTTAAAATTAACCAAAGCGGCGTTACTTTCAATCCCAATAGCCAGCTATTGCTCAATCAAGCGCCTTGCCCTGATTTATTTTCCCTACGCACAACCTAATCACAAACTTAATGAAAATAGTATAATACCTAGCGTTCTTTCGTTTTAAGGAGGTTTAGTTGATTACTGAATTGTTAAATAGTGCGGCAATAGAGTACAACGAGACGTTGAAAGCATTTTGTTTTGTTAGAATTTATAAAGCGTATAGAGAGTAATGTACTGCAAGTGTTGCAGAAGCTACATAAAGTGTAGCTTAACGCGTTAAATCCCAAGCCTATAACTGGTATTTAACACGTTAATAGTAGTATTGAGAGGGGTTAGTTATAAGCTTGGCAAATGTTAATAAAAGCATCTGCATTTAATGAAGCTCCGCCAACTAAACCACCATCAATGTCGTTTTGTTTAAACAAGGAGTGGGCATTATTGGCATTAACACTACCGCCATAGATAATGCGTATATTGTTGGCAATAGTGACGTCGTATTCGGCTAATTGGCGACGGATTAGAGCATGTACTATTTGTGCTTGTTCTGGGGTTGCTGTTTCACCAGTACCTATGGCCCATACTGGTTCATAGGCAATAACGGCATGCTCAAATGCTTTAATTCCTACTTGTTCAACGACCTTTGATATTTGCTCAGCAATAACGGCAAAAGTCTCTTCAGATTGACGTTGAACTAACGTTTCACCAACACAAAGCACAGGAGTAATTCCAGCTTGAACCACTGCCGAAAACTTATCAGCTATCTCTACATCACTTTCGTGATGGAGACTTCGACGCTCAGAATGTCCAAGCAACACATAAGAACACGAAAAATCATGTAGCATTGCCGTTGACACTTCACCAGTGAATGCGCCACTTTTGTAGGCACTAACATTTTGAGCACCGAATTTTATTTTACTTTGAGACAACTGCCGACTTACTTGATCCATGTAGATTGAAGGAGGGCAAACTACGATTTCTATACCATTACTTGAATCATACGAGGTGCTAATAGTAGCTAGCAATCTATCATTCTCTGCTAAATTGCCATTCATTTTCCAGTTACCGATAATCAGCGCTTGCCTCATGACTGATAACCTTTTTGAGCATAAACTTCAGCAAGACCATTATAAATAGATTGACCACTAAGTTCTTCTTCAATACGCAACAAGCGATTATATTTAGCAACTCGATCAGAACGTGAAAGTGAGCCCGTTTTAATTTGGCCTGCGCAAGTTGCTACGGCTAGATCAGCAATGGTAGTATCTTCCGTTTCACCTGAACGATGAGAAATAATCACTGAATACCCAGCCAATTGGGCCATATTAATGGCCTCAAACGTTTCAGTTAAGGTGCCTATTTGATTAAACTTAATCAAGATGGAATTAGCAATATTTTTCTCGATCCCTTGTCTAAGTATTTGTGTATTAGTGACAAAAAGATCATCTCCTACTAACTGAATTTTATCGCCTAGTATTTTGGTTAAATATGTCCAGCCTTGCCAATCACTTTCATCTAAGCCATCTTCTATAGAAACTATAGGGTATTTTTCAGTTAATTCTGCTAGATAGTCTGAAAACCCTTGAGCATCAAACGATTTGTTTTCTCCCGTAAGTACGTATCGACCTTCATAATAAAACTCACTGGCTGCACAATCCAAAGCTAGCGTAAAATCCTTCCCTAATTCATAACCTGCCTGTTCAACCGCTTCTTTAATTACCACTAATGCTTCTTCGTTAGAAGCTAAATCTGGTGCAAAACCACCTTCATCACCAACAGCCGTATTCAATCCACGTCCCGATAATACTTTTTTCAGTTGTTGAAATACTTCAGCGCCCATACGTAAACCTTCACTAAAGCTCTTTGCTCCTACAGGCTGGATCATGAACTCTTGAATATCAATATTATTATCCGCATGCTCACCACCGTTGATTATATTCATCATGGGTAACGGCAACGATAACTTATCCAAACTACCGTAAAGGGCAGCCAGATGCTGATAAAGCGATTGTTCTTTAGATAAAGCAGCCGCCTTTGCAACTGCCAGTGAAACGGCGAGAATAGCGTTAGCACCTAAATTTGATTTATTCTCGGTGCCGTCCAGCTCAATCATTGTCTTATCTATTGCTTGTTGATTCAGCGCATCAAGTCCAAGCAAGGCTTGATTAATCGGACCATTAATTATTTCAACAGCCTTTAAAACCCCCTTACCGTGATAACGACTATTGTCGCCATCTCTAAGCTCTAGTGCTTCTCTTGAACCTGTCGATGCACCTGATGGCGCACAAGCTGTTCCCACTTGGCCTGACGTTAAGATAACATCGGCTTCTACTGTTGGATTACCGCGAGAATCGAGGATTTCTCTGGCAATAACTTTACTAATTACACTCATATTTTGTCTCTTTATTATCAATTAACTTCTGCGATTAATACCAATATTGACGAGTCAAAAAACCTATTTTAATGACTCGTTATTGTTGCTGATTAGGTAATTAATCGTTAACTTGCACTATTTATCCTGCATTATGTTTAACCTGTACTATGTTCATTGCATTAGTGCCACCATGGATATTACAAAAATCACCTTTAGAGATAATAATCCAGTCTCCTTCGACAACTTCACCACGATGAACGAGTTCATCAACGACACTTTGGTTAACTTGTTCAAAAGAGATAGAGTCGAAGTTATAAGTTACGGGAACAACACCTCGATAAAGTGCTACTCGATTTTTCGTTTTTTGTTGGTGAGTAAAAGCAAAAATCGGAATGCTCGAGCTAATACGCGACATCAGTAATGGCGTATTTCCGGTCTCAGTTAAACTAATAATAGCCTTAACACCAGACAAGTGATTGGCCGTATACATAGTCGCCATCGCCACTGATTCATCAGCAGCAGTAAAGTCTTCATGTAGACGATGTTCAGATACTTGAGATTGTGGGTGACATTCTGCCCCCAAGATTATACGTTCCATAGCCTCAACAGCTTCGACAGGAAAACCACCTGCAGCAGTTTCGCCTGACAACATTACCGCATCAGTGCCATCTAATACCGCGTTAGCAACATCAAACACTTCTGCGCGTGTAGGTAATGGACTCTCGATCATCGACTCCATCATTTGGGTAGCTGTGATCACTACTTTTTGTAGTTCACGAGAACGTTTGATTAAATGTTTTTGTACGGCAATCAGCGCTGCATCACCTATTTCAACACCTAAATCACCTCGCGCTACCATGACCACATCAGAGGCAAGAATAATGCTGTCAAGCAAATCATTATCAGCAACAGCTTCAGCACGCTCAATTTTAGAAACGATATCGACTCGTCTACCATTACTGGCTTGCTCGTAGGCTTGACGGGCCTGATGTAAATCGTCTGGACATCGCACAAAAGAAACAGCTAAATAATCAACATTAATTTTTGCGGCTAATTTAATATCAGTAAAATCTTTTTCAGTTAAAGCACCAGCTGAAAGCCCACCGCCCTCACGGTTTATACCTTTGTTATTTGATAACTTACCAGCGACAACTACCCTTGTTTCAATACAAGTACCTTTAATTGCTTCTACTTGCAGTACTACTCGTCCATCATCTAACAGCAAACGATTACCAACAATGACTTCTTCAGGCAAACTGGTGTAATCTAGACCTACTTGCTGCTGATCACCAGCGGTTTTGTCTAGTGAAGCATCAAGATTAAAACGATCACCTAAGTTAAGCTTTATCGGTCCTTCTTTAAATTGTGCAATACGAATCTTTGGCCCTTGCAAATCGCCTAGAATGGCAACAGTTCGACCATTTTTATGCGCTAATTCTCGCACTAAGTCGGCACGTTGTTGATGATCTTCTGCTTTACCATGAGAGAAATTTAAACGAACGACATTAACGCCCGCTATAATTAATTTTTCAAGCACTGCTGGTTCGTCTGTTGCTGGACCCAGTGTCGCTACTATTTTAGTTCGTCTGATCATGCTGCATCACCTGTTAATTCTTTACTGTTTGAACGAAAAGCTGCCATCAAAGCAAGAGTATTATCGAGCATGCGATTAGAAAAACCCCATTCATTATCATACCAAGACATCACTTTGATTAAACGACCGTTAATACGTGTTTGTGTTGCATCAAAATTTGAAGATGCTGCGATATGATTAAAGTCTACCGAAACAAGTGGCTCTTCGTTAAACGCTAGTACGCCTAACATAGGTCCTTGTGCTGCTGCTCTAATACTATTATTGATTTCTTCAAGTGTGGTCTCTCGACTTGCAATAAAAGTGAAATCAACTAATGAAACATTTACTGTTGGCACTCGTACGGCCATACCATCAAGCTTGCCGTCTAACTCAGGCAAAACTAAGCCAACCGCTTGGGCTGCACCCGTTTTGGTTGGGATCATAGATTGGGTTGCTGAACGAGCACGATAAATATCACTATGATAAACATCACTTAAATTTTGATCATTGGTGTAGGCATGTATGGTTGTCATTGAACCTTGTTCAATGCCTATTGAATCATTTAATGCTTTGGCAACGGGAGCCAAACAATTGGTTGTACACGAAGCATTTGAAATGATCTGACTTTCAGCCGTTAAACAATCATGGTTAACCCCATAAACAACAGTAGCGTCTGCATCATTAGCAGGGGCTGAGATTATCACTTTTATCGCGCCAGCTTCAATATGCCCCATGGCTTTATCACGACTAGTGAAAAAGCCCGTACATTCATAAACCACATCAATCTCAAGTTCTTTCCATGGTAATTGTCGTGGATCGCGCTCAGAAAGAGTGACTATGGGGTCTCCATTAATAATGATCTTCTCATCATTAACTTCTACTGAACCAGGAAACCGACCATGTACAGAATCATATTTAGTAAGATGGGCATTAAAGGCTGTATCACCTAAGTCATTAATCGCCACTATTTCAATATCGTTGCGGTAATTAGATTCGTACAGTGCTCGCAAAATATTACGACCTATGCGGCCATAACCGTTTATTGCTACTCGAATTGTCATAAGTTATCTCTATTAGTTGTTATTTTTAGTACTAACCTTGGCTAACTAATGCAGCCAAGATTAGTACAGTATTTGATGTAAGGGATAGAAGTGTTACGCTTGTTTTTGTTGTAATTCAATTGTTGAAGTTACAATTTTACTGGCCGTAGTTGTACCAAGAAAACTTTCCAATGCGTCTTTTTCTGTTTGAGTTAACTGCAAACCTAGTTTGCTGCGACGCCAGATTATGTCTTCAAGGTTAACGGCCCATTCATTCTCTATTAAGTACTCAACTTCTCGTTGATAAAGACCTGCACCAAAATATTGTCCCATTTCTTCTAACGAGCTAAGACCCGCACAAATTTCATGACTTAACATGCCATAAGAGCGAACATAACGATTAATTATTTTACGAGGTAGCCAGTTATATTGACGTTGCAGACTGGTTTGTAAATTGTGCTGATTGTCAAAGTTGCCACCGGGTAATGCCGCATCAACTGTCCAACTTTTGCCAGCACTTGGAAAATAATCAATAATTCCATTAACCGCAGCTTCAGATAATTTACGATAAGTAGTGATCTTGCCGCCGAACACTGACAATAAAGGCGCTTTTCCCTGAGGCGCATCCACTTCAAAGGTATAATCACGTGTTACCGCCGCTGCCGAGTCTGACTCGTCATCAAGTAACGGACGCACTCCAGCATAAGTCGCTACAATATCTTTCGTCGATATTTGATGTTTAAAATGATCGTTGACTACCGAAATTAAATAGTCAGTCTCTTCTGTTGAAATAGATGCTGTGGCGGGATCGCCTATATGCTCAACATCAGTAGTGCCGATTAAAGAAAAATCGTCTTCATAAGGAATAACAAAAACAATGCGGTTATCTTCATTTTGTAAGATATATGCCTGCGATTCGGTATGAATACGCGGTACTATAATGTGACTACCTTTAATCAAACGAATTTGTTTCGGTGAACGAATTTTCAATGCGTCATCAAAGAAACGGGTTACCCATGGACCTGCAGCATTTACTAACGCTTTAGTTTTAACTACCTGTTTTTGCCCAGTTTGATTATCATGAAGGGTTACTTCCCAAATATCGCCCACTCTCTTAGCATTAGAACAACGAGTGCGTGTCATAATACGCGCACCTTTATCTCTAGCAGCTATGGCATTAAGCACCACTAAACGAGCATCATCAACCCAAGCATCCGAATATTCGAATCCTTTGGTTATTTTATCAACAACAGGGCTGTTTTTGTCAAATTTAATACCATGAGAGCCTTTTAAAGTCATACGTTTAGCTAAGTTATCATACATAAACAAACCAATTCTGATCATCCACGATGGGCGTAAATGTCGACGATGAGGTAAGCGAAAACGTAGCGGGCGTATGATATGAGGAGCATTTTTTAGTAAAACTTCACGTTCCGCAAGGGCTTCTCGTACCAGACGAAACTCATAATATTCAAGGTAGCGTAATCCACCATGAATGAGCTTACTGCTATTAGATGAAGTTGATGACGCAAGGTCATTCATTTCACAAAGTAAAACATTTAGTCCTCTACCCGCTGCATCTGCAGCAATACCTACACCGTTGATGCCTCCACCAATAACTAATAAATCATGAATATCATTTTTAGCGTTCATATTGTTCTCTTTAATTTCCACAAGCAGGAATTTAACTAAAATGCTAATTTCCCTTCGGTTGTGTTTATTTATATATGTTGAATAATGTTGATTTTCTATACAATAACCTCATATCGAAAACAGATCAACACAAAACGAATATTAACGAACATTAATAAATATTGCTTTTATACTACAAACGATATGCATATGATAATTATAAGGATTATATTTTTACTAGTGAGAGGTATTAATTGATCTATTCAAAGAAGGTTTGCTTTAGAGAAAGGAGAGCATTATTAACTAGTGTTAGTTCGGAATGCTTTATAATATTTTCTGGTTTAGTTTTAAGTCAGATGCAAAGTAACTCGGTGATCTGAAAGGATCTGTTGTATTTCTGCTGGCGGGGTAGCGTCGGTAAAAAAATGATCTGCCTGATTGATGTTACCCAAGCGAACCATGGCATTGCGTCCAAATTTTGAATGATCAGCGGCTAAAAGTACCTGACGAGAATTAGCTATAATGGCTTGGGCTACCCTAACTTCTCGATAATCAAAATCCAATAAAGAGCCTTCTAAGTCGATACCACTGATACCAATAATGCCAAAGTCCATACGAAATTTTTTAATAAATTCTTCCGTAGTTTCACCAATAACGCCTCCATCTCTGTGGCGTACCTCGCCACCAGCAATAACAACTGAAAAGTCTTCCTTAGCACCTAGAATAGAAGCAACATTTAGATTGTTTGTTACGATTTGAAGACCTTTATGCTCCAACAAAGCCCGTGCAATAGTTTCAGTTGTCGTTCCGATATTAATGAAAATTGAGGCTCCATCGGGGATCATATTTACCAAGTCAGCAGCAATTTTTTCCTTTGCTTCAAGATCCATAATTTTTCGCGTTTGATAATCGGTATTGACAGTGCTAGATTCGGTGCCTGCACCGCCGTGATAACGGGAAATTTTCTTTACCTTGGCTAGTTGATTAAGATCACGACGCACTGTTTGTGGTGTTACTTTAAAATGCTTTACTAATTCATCAATGGTAACAAAACCACTTTGTTGAATCTTCTCAAGAATTAATGCCTGTCGTTGTTGTTGTGTCATGCTAGTTATATTTTACCGGTTAATAATATCAATTTATCAAGAGGGCTGCTTAGAGGTAAAAAAAATATTGCAGCTATACTTAACTATTCTGCCAGTAACAGAGAAATTAGCAAACACATTTAGCTAATAATATTATTTGTGCTGTTGTAATTATTACATAAAGGTTATAAAGTGAACATTATCGAACATTAATGAAAGTTTAACAACTTATTTGGATTTTATATGAGTGACTATATTTTAGCCATAGATCAAGGCACCACAAGCTCTCGGGCTATCTTATTTAACCGTGAAGGCCACAGCGTGCATTCTGCCCAAGAGGAGTTTCCACAATATTTTCCAAACGATGGTTGGATTGAACATGAGCCAGCAGATATATGGCAAACGGTAGAGCGTAGCTTTCAACAGGTCATTGCAAATGTTGATACGAGTAATGATGTAGTCAGAGCTATTGGTATCACCAATCAACGTGAAACTACACTAATATGGGATCGTAAAACAGGTCAACCGCTATATCGAGCCATCGTTTGGCAAGACCGTCGTACCAGCGAGTATTGTCAACAACTTAAAAACGAAAATTTGGAATCGTTAATCAGTGAGAAAACTGGATTATTAATTGACCCTTATTTTTCCGCTACAAAAATACGCTGGATTTTGGACAACGTTGATGGTGCTCGCGCTCGTGCTGAAAAGGGAGAGTTGGCGTTTGGTACAGTAGATAGTTATATATTATGGAAATTAACTGGTGGAAAAGAACATCGCACCGATGCAACCAATGCATCACGCACTATGTTATTTAACATACATACCCAGCAATGGGATGAAGATTTATTAAACCTTTTCAATATCCCTCGCGCTTTATTACCTGAAGTGATGGACTCTTCAGATAACTTTGGTGTCACAGATAAGGAAACTATGGGGGTTGAAATCCCTATATTAGGTATGGCTGGTGATCAGCAAGCAGCGTTATTTGGACAAACCTGTTTCCGAGAAGGTATGGCCAAAAGCACCTATGGCACAGGTTGTTTTATGATTGTCAATACAGGTGATATTGCGTTGAAATCAGAAAATAGGTTGCTGTCGACAGTCGCCTATCGAATTAATGGCAAAGTAACCTACGCTTTGGAAGGCAGTATTTTTATTGCAGGGGCTACCGTTCAATGGCTTCGAGATGGTCTTAAACTAATTAATGATGCAGGAGATACTGAACCTTTAGCACGTCAAACGCCAATTGATCATGGTGTGTATTTAGTACCTGCATTTACAGGCTTAGGCGCTCCCTATTGGGATCCAAATGCCCGTGGAGCTATCTTCGGTTTAACTCGAGATACAGGCATTAAAGAAATTGTTACCGCTGGTTTGCAATCAGTTTGTTATCAAACTAAAGATTTACAAAAAGCGATGGAAAGTGATGGTGAAAGACCTATTGCATTACGCGTTGACGGAGGCATGGTAGCAAATAACTGGGTGATGCAATTTCTTGCTGATATTTTAGGCGCGACGGTTGACCGCCCACAAATTACTGAAACAACGGCATTAGGTGTCGCTTATCTTGCGGGACTAAAGGCTGAAATATATAACTCACTTGAAGAATTAGAAGGTATGTGGCAGCGGGAAAAGTGCTTTGAACCTGAATTTGATAAGCCGACTCGTGATAGTTTATACGATGGTTGGAAAAATGCTGTACGCCGTGTGCAAAGTTAATAAAACACTTGGTTCATTACTTTCGGCAAAGCCTGTTCATTTAGGATGGTATAACAACAGCATAATTACCATTTTATGCTGCCTCGATAAGATTAAAACCTTAATCGCAGATATGGTAATTATTAGAGGACTAGTTTGAAATTATTTCAAGCTTGTCTTCTAATCTGAATAGCTTGATCTAAGAGCAATAAATAGCCAATGCTTTCAATACGCAATAACAAGTCAAAATTAAGGTCAAAACCTATCTCACTATATGATGGCGGAAACGATCCTAAATCGATCTGAAACTTATAGGGCTGTCCTAGTTGTTTTGATAATATTTAACGAAAATTAAAGCTCAATATTGAAATAAACTACTCAGTTTAGGATTAAATATGGAATACTTACTAGAAGCATTTAACTTCGCTAAATGGCCCAAAATCTATTACGGCCCCGGTATTACAAAAAGTCTTGAAAATACCTTAGCTGATTTAGATAATGTGTTATGGGTAACCGGTGGGAAAGAAGGTTATTACTCCTCCTACTTTAAAATGTTTCTTACCATTAGTGGCATTAATATTAATAGTAAGAATCTAGTACAAATCAGTGGCGAACCAAGTCCGCAGGATATTGATGCAATTTGCCAACGATTTCAGGATGAAAATAATCAAACTAACATAAACAAAGTTATCGGGATTGGTGGTGGTTCTGTCTTAGATGCCGCTAAGGCCTTATCAGCAATGCTGGTAACACAACATAGTTTGTTAGATTATCTTGAGGGGATAGGTAAAGGATTAACGCTGCCAGATAATATTCTTCCATTCGTTGCGATTCCCACCACATCAGGAACAGGCAGTGAAATGACTTCGAACGCAGTATTTAGTCAAGTTGGAGACCAAGGTTATAAAAAATCAATTCGTCATGACAAGCTCATTCCCACAGAAATTTGGTTAGATTCAAGCTTAACAACCACTTGTCCTCCCTTACAAACAGCCTGTTGCGGACTCGATGCTTTTACCCAACTACTTGAAGCCTACTTATCGACTAAAAGTAACCTCATGACAGATATGTTAGCTGAAAAGGGTATGCAACTCATCATAGATAACCTTGATGCAGCCTGTTCTCATGGCGCACAAAATACCAAGGTTCGTGGCGCACTGGCAATCGCATCTATGCTATCTGGAAGTTGCTTAACCAATGCAGGCCTTGGGATAGTTCATGGCATAGCGGGTCCTATGGGTGGGTTTTATGATATTCCACATGGTGTAGCGTGTGCTGGACTTATCGCAAAGGCGAACCAAGTAACACTAGATGTCATGATAAGAGAAAATAACAACAAAGATATAACAAAAATGGCAAAAATAGGACTGCTGTGCAGTGACCATAAAACCTTAACTAAAGAGCAATATTGCCAAGCCCTAGTTGATAAGCTTTACCGTTGGCAAAAAAAATTTAAAATCCCTAAATTTGCACAATACGGTTTAAATCATGCCACATTAGATCAACTTATCAGTGCCTCAAGTTACAGGAATAATCCCGTCAAATTAAGTGATAAAGAGATTCGAGATATTATACAAGCTTGTATTTAACCTATTGCCAGTTTTCTAGATAGGGGTTAGTCAACGTAAGCCATGCAAACTAAATTTTTATGATTAAATCTGTTATGCATTTTACTATCGAATGAATGTCCGCTTTAGCTATTCAGATATTGCACCTTAAAAGTACGCTAATGTCGAGAATGTGCAACCGATCTGAATAAACTTAGAGTTAAGAATGTTTGCTTCGTAAGTATCCTTACAAGCAATTTCATAATCAATTCCTTAAACGGGCTAAAACTGAATTTGGATTAGTTTTTGTATCGGTAACGCCCACTTAAGCGGACAAAAGTAGTTGGCTATACGGTGCCGCAAGACCATGATGAAACTAACTTTAACCGTATAACCAACACAAGGGCATTAGATCAAATTTTAGCGATGAGGTTCTCTTGGTGGGATATTTTTACTCAAGGTAAGAAGCCTGTAAAATACAAAAGTTATTTGGCATAATTATTACTACTCATTTTAGCCAGACTCAATAATACCTTCATATCTAGCTGCCGAATTCGGTTGAAGGCTATTTATTTCGAAATTAACTATTCATCGATTCGAGATTGTAAGGATAATGTAAAAAATTTTTTTGAGTGAATTCAATGTCTGTAAAAATAAAGCTAACTTCCCTCCTTCTATTATTTATAAAGAGCTAATATTTCCTCAACTTTGATTCGCCCCTTACCTTTTTGACTTATCGTGCGTTGTACCTGAAAAAACTTCTTTTTAGAGGCATCTTTATACAGTTCACGAGTGAAGTCTACATGGTGATTTGATATCAATGTCGGGACATTATTATTTTTAGCAACTTCAGCACAATCAACTAAGCGTTTTTGGTCTTCATCTGTAAACGAATTACCTGCGTAAGCCGTGAAGTTTGAAGTAGGATTTATTGGTGAATAAGGTGGATCACAATAAACTACATCATTAGCTTTAAGCTGAGCGAATGCAGTTTCAAAGTCACCTTGAATGAATGTAGCTTTTTGGGCTTTTTCAGAAAAGTATCTTAGCTCATCTGTTGGGAAGTACGGATGCTTATACCTTCCAAAAGGAACATTATATCCACCACTCTTGTTGTAGCGGCATAACCCATTGTAGCCATGCCTATTTAGATATAAAAATAATAGAGACCGTTCATATGGATCACTAGACTGATTAAATTGGCTTCGAAGTTCATAATAAATTTCAGGCTGATTATTATTAACATTAAAGAAACGCTGAGCATCAGCAATAAATTCATTCGGTTGATTTTTGATGATGTTGAATAAGTTAATTAGATCTTTATTCATATCTACCAAAAGATACTCATCAAAGTCTAAATTAAGGAAAACTGAACCACCACCCACGAAAGGCTCAACTAACCTTTTTTTACCTCTTTTAGGTAATAGATTAGCAATTTCATGAACAACTTTTTTTTGCCTCCGGCCCATTTCAAGGCCGATCGCATTCCTACGGGAGATTGAGCTTTAGTCACGAAACAGCCTATAATTTATTTGTAGCTAAAGCTAACATAGATATTTGAACGAAAGTAGATGATATATCACTTTTCATAGTTTTAAAAAACATAAATGCGGAGCAGTCGAGTTTCATAAAAAAATCGTAAGAGTACCCTACCCACTTGGCTCTATAAGCTTGGAAGCAACGCTTTATGCTGCCCCATAACTCTTCTGTACATTGGTGTTCAACTGTTACTTTATTACCTGTAATTGTAATGCCATTTGCAAGAACGCTATATAAATCAAACATAGTGAATAACCTTAACTCTAATAATTAACTTAAAGTTAAGGTATCAATTACTCTGAAAATGATTTGAATTGGGGGTGTTATAAGATTCGAAGCTGCTCAGGTTCCTATATTCTGATTTAAATTAAATCGGTGATTTAAATATTATGAATTCCAGAATAAAGATAGACTTCACCATCTTTCGTTTTTACTTTACCTATAGCTGAAAAAATACAGTGCCCCGTTAATGTATATTCTTACATTACATTGACGGGGCTGAACTATGATTTATTTCTTTTTTTGGTTCGTTGCTCAGGTAGCTCAGCAATTCTTTTGATTCGTTAAGAAGTAAATCCCGAATCAAATTTCTATCTATGCTCAGGTTTGCACCACTATCTGCAACCTTAAGCAGCTTGCCTGAATCGTGGTTTAACGATTTTAATTGTTTTATTAAGTCCTGTTTGGGAGCTTTACCATAGATTCTTTCACAGTTTTCCCATACTGAATCAGCTGGCTTCCCCCATACTTTTGACATCATTAATATATCAAACATGTCCTTATTGTCAGGGGAGTATTGTCTATCTGAATGGGCTAGTGCTTTAGTTAAAAAACAGCCATCCCTATTGACCATAGGAACACCAAATGGTTTATTTGTGTCAGGCTTCAGGTTATAACCGTTGATATTAACCAATTCTAGCTTAATAGGAGTGTCTTCAATTAAAACTACCGCTCTCACAGCATCTCGGTTAATTCGGATCTCCTTAACTAAATTCAACTTCGTCTTTAGTAAATCTCCAAAACCAACATTAGTCACTTGACTTCGCACTGCTTTATACGATTCGAGTGATGGACATAGAAAATCCACATCTATTGATTCCCTAAACTCATTTAACTCTAATGATATACGAGTCCCACCACCAAAAAGAATATTATTTTTTTCTAGGTATTCACTATTGAAGCAATTCAATAATTTTTGAATTTTTATATGGTGCTGTCTTTTGAAATTCATATTTACCTCTAAAATAACGCTACGCCAGCACCGTAACGATTAACCAGGTCATCTATCAATGCAGTTTCTTCAGGTGATAATTCGTGTTTATCGAACCACTTGCTGACGCGTTCTTCATAATACAAAAACGCATCTTTTTCACTTATTTCTAACTTATGGTAATCCCAAAGAATTTGCTTTAATGCAGGGTAATTTTCTATCAAAATCACAATTATTCTCCTTAATTTGAATTACCTAATCAAGAAACTATAAACAGTTATTAGCACTAGCGTTAATTAAAAAGTTAACAGCCATGATAATCCTATTTAGCCGTTCCAACTAAATAAAGTATACCTTAAGTTAAGTTAATCATACTACCATGGATGATGTTACTAAAAGAGGTGTTAAGGAAATGCTTTTGGGTAAAACGAGCGAATGTCGGAAATTGAAAAATTTTACCAACCGGTAGCGGTTTTTTTACTGAGTATTCTCTCATGATTTTTCATCAAAGATCTAATTGTTCATAGCGCTCATCAAATAATGATCCGCATAGTGATTTATATCTACCATTTGAGCTGGCGATAATGTTAACTTCATGATTAACGTCTAACCGGTATAACGTGTTATATGGATGGGGATTAATAAGGCCGGACTTAACAGCGCTGAATAATGAGAAATTGCATTCCAAACTACTAATATACTCTTCAGTTTGTAGCGGGTTAACTTCTAATATTTCATCAAACCATTCATCGAACTCAGTGCAATAGGTGGTTTCGTTTGTGACTGGTGACTTGATAACTTGCTCATTCAAATATAACTTTTGCCATAATGGGATGGCATGCGCTGAAGTACACTCACGGCTTGGAGCTAAGGCCATGGGGTAAACATCTGCCATGGCCAGTAGGTACAATGAATGCGACAATCCTTGTCTTAAATTTGTTTCAGCGGTGGCGCAATGGCGCACCCAGTAGTTACCGCAAGTGGTACTTCCCAACTCTAGGAAAGATAAAATTTGCCCCTCATTTTCAACCATGTAAATAATCACATCATTATCATGATATTTAATTAATTTATTGCTTTTGTTGGCCATTAAAGGGGTAAACATACGATAACCTTGATTAAGTTAGTAATTCACGGCCTAAGCCGCAACTGGTTCTTCAGCAAGCTTTAAATTATTGCGTTCAAGTACGTATTCAATAAACTGATTAACACGAGCCTCGTCAACGACCAAGTTATCCAGTTTTTTCTGGCCAAAGCGCTTCGCTTCTTCAACTAAACCTTTCACCCCACTAAAACCTTTGATTGTTTGCCAGCCATCGCTTTTAGTGACAGGCTGAACCGATAAGTAATAGCCGCGCTTTTCATTTTCATAACTTGCATAGTTGATGCCGCCAGCATTAAAGCGAACTGAAATAACAATACAATTTGAACTTGAGCCCGTTACAGGGATTTCTCTGATAATGCGATTACGTTCTGCCATGTTGATTCCTTAATTTGTTGTTGATGACATCACTAAGGTGACAAATTAAGGGGAGGATTTCTGATAAGGTGGTGTGGTTCGCTCCAACCTGTTTTTCAAATCAATCATGGTCCCCGTATCGCGATAGCAGATACGGGTCAACAAAAAGCCACGGTAATTTTATTAAATAAAGAGCTTTTGCTGTCGGATTTTTATTTTGCCAAAAATTCAACCTCGGTTATGGCGTTTTCAGGTGGTTTTTCGTTATATGGAATATATTCAAAGCGCTGTATTGTTTCCCCTAGAAGTTTCATATTTTTGGGTTTGTCATTGGTACCATAATCCGTATATTTTTTAGTGCGTCTGAATGCGCCACCAAGTTCATAAACCTTACTCTTAGTGAAAGCTAATAATTTGTACTTGTAACCGTTGTTGACCTTTACTTTTTGTCGTTCTGATTCATCCGATTCAATACCATCGGTTAAAATTGAAAATACATACTTAAAGTGTTTGTTATGATTATGCTTAGGCCCAACAATTAAGTGTGCGATTTCATGAAACATTGTCTCTTTTAATTTATTGTAAGCCGTGGTACCTAAGAACGCTGGCGCGATTAATACCACTCCTTTATTGGTAACCTGGCCGTATTTTGATTTATGTTTATCTAGTTCGATACCGCTTGGTTGTAAGGCCCATTTTTCACGCGAAAAACATTCTGAAGCCGTTTCGATGCACTCTTTAAAAGTTGTATTGATAGTTACTAGTGAAATCATAATTCATACCTAATTGGTTGATGTAAAACCAATGTATAAAAATGCGATTAACATCACCGAAACGGTGGTGTTAATACTGCATTGTAGTAGAACCCCCTATCACACTTCCCACCATGAAAGCCAGTACATTAATGATGTAGAAAGCAATCAAATACCAAAGTTAAACATTAAAAGGGTGGATAAAGTGAAAAACACGGACTTAACAAAATTCAATCTTAAAGAAGCAGGCTTTAACGTGGCGGTTTTAACTACCTCACATGAAGCTTGTGAAGCTGATCAATGGCTTGTTGCTATTTACAACAATAATGAGCAAATCACTTTTACATTGCCGCCAGCATTATCTTATGAAAAAGCTGATGCACTAATGGAAAAAGTTAAAGCGTCTGGTGTAGTTGATTTGACCTTGTGGGATGCTTCACCTGAACACATCTGGTCTTATGATTGTTATCAGCAAACAGCGGAAGAGGCTAGAGAACAGCAGTTAGGCGAACAGAAAGCTGAATTTATCAGTGGTTATATTATTGCTGGCGGTAATCAGTTTGATGCTGAAACCGAGTGGAATTATAAGGTTTCTGAGCAATAATGGCTATTATTACAACGAGTGAAGCAGCAGAAATAATGCTTGAAAGTGGCGGTTGTTTTACAGCCGCCACCCTGGGCTATAAATTAAACATTTCCGCTAAAGAGGCTTCAGGCTTACTTTACAATATTAGAACGGGTAAGAAATACGTAACGGTTGAAACTGATTTACCTAATAGAACGGTTAAAGTGGTATCTATTTCAGGTCGCAAAGTGAGTGAAAATAACTTATGGCGTGTAGCTTTAGGTTTGAGCACTGCAAGCGCTTAAGATTAACGTATAAAGATATTGAACAATAGGCTTGCTTGACTCACCAATTTATGGGCGAGTCAAGCATAAGGAATAGGTAATTATGATGTATCACGCCTGCTTGCGATAAAGAGTATCAACGGTTTGATTGAGTGAGGTTAAAAACTTATCAATGAAATATGCAACGCATTCATACTTTAATCCCCAAGAATCGACACGCTCTTTAGTGGAATTTACAGCTTCAGCAAATTCATAATTACCCAACTTTAACTCTTTCAGTGCTTCAATATATGCGCAGATATCATCACTTGCTTTGCATAGATACCCCTCTCGACTGGTTTTACACTGGGTAGTATATGAGCTAAGCGAGTTTTGAAGCTCTGGTGGTAGCGAAGATAAAATAACATCTTCAAAATGCCGCTCTAAGCCCTTAATTGTATCGTGTACATCTTTATTATGGTTTTTAGCCACAGAATTAATATCACCAAGCAAGAGTTCGCCTGTTTCATGATAAATACACATTGTGGCCATGCGGTCTGGGTTAACGTCATTGTTAAACAAGTCACGATCAATTACACCTATCAAGTGAGCTACGATTGAGCATTCAAAACTATGAACGGCATCATTTGTTGGTGACAAACAATGATGTAAAGGCCAGCGGTTAATGTTTTTCGCTTTTAACCAAGATTCTAGAAAATTTTGCATGACTACCTCATTAAAATAATACTTATTGATTATGATTTTACACCGATTAATACATCTAATTGAAAAAGGGGTACCCTGTTATCAACTGAGCAACCTTTTGTGAATCACCTCAAAAAACTAATAACTTTAATGCTTCTAAGCGTTAGCTAGAACAGCTTTTATCACCTTTTCTGCCATAACCGGTGGAACAGCATTACCAATCATTTCTTTTGTGATTGTAGCGCCAGCGGGGAATTGATAATCATCAGGAAATGTTTGAGCAACTGCCATCTCTTTTATTGTTAGTGGTCTAATATACTCCCCCATCACCAAAGAATGTTTATTAACTGTGGTAATGGTACCGACTGGTTTATCAAGCGACCTACCCCCCAACTCTCCGCTATAAGCAGCATCTAAAAAAACATCACCGAATTTTTTACGGCCATGCTTTACTCTGTTTTGTGTTGCAATAACTCGGTTGCTTACCAGATCCCATTTATGGCCCTCAAATGAGGTATCTATAAAGGTTCTCGCTGGAACATGATCTACTTTCGGTAAATTCAAAGCTATTGGGTTTTTAGAGCGAGTAGCAACGATAAATATTCGCGGTCTATTTTGCGGTATTCCTAAGTCAGCAGCATTTACATGATTAATAGATAAGGAATATCCCATTTTTTTCATCGCAAACTCCCAAGCTTCAAATAAATCCCACTTTAAAAAACATTCAACATTCTCAATGATTGCTAAAGGCGATCTGTGCGCATCTAAACAATCCACGACCGCCCAAGCTGTACTTCGGCTTTTATCAGCCTTTATGCTTTTCTTTGCTGTGCCAGATGCTTTTGAATGACCTTGGCAACAAGGGGAAGCTAACGTCAGGTCATGATTGGGAACGAGAGACCAATCGGCTTGCTGTAAATCCTGACAAGCGTGTTCTACTTCGGGATGATTAATAGAATGGTATTCTACTGCCTTAGGGTTATGGTTTGCCGCCCAAGAGATGTTGACACCTGCCCTTTTAGCGCCCAGCGAAGTACCACCAGCGCCAGCAAATAAATCAATCCCTATCATTAGAAGCCACCTTAGCTAGGTTACTCAGGTAAGTATCTGCATGTTTTAATTCATCGGTTACCATGACAATATCTTCATCGCTATATGAGACACCGCAAGCGCCCTTAAGAATAAACTCAGCTACAGCTGGGTCGCTAAGCTTTATCGAGTTTAATGTTATAGACTGGGTTTTGATCCATGTTTTTATAAAATCATCCGCAGTCGCTTCACAATCGTCTTCACATGACCAGGTTGTGATCTCATCTTCATTAACAGAAAAAACAATTAATCCATCATCAAGGGTATAAACCCAAGTGATTTTATTACCCAGTAAGTCAACTGCACTTCCTTTGCGTTGGCTTTCGATGCAATCACAGTCATTCTCACCACAGAATGAGCATTTGGCAAAATCAGATTGATAAGACATATATTTCCTTAAGTTATTATTGTTTTGTAAAAAACATTGAGTGAATGGTGACACAATAAAAATATGACGTTTGAATTGGGGGTGTTTGGTCTACTATTAAAAAAACACTAAATAGCCGCAAATAATTGTTGTAACTCACTATTGAATAAGCTGTTTAAAAATATTCTCTCATCTCCGATTGGGTAAGGGTGCATGTCATATCGATGATCACTTTCTTTAGTGCCAAAAGATAACCATTGATTACTGATATTCATACCCTCAGTTCGGTCTTGAATATATGCCTCAAATGCCCTTGCTATTAATTCAGATGGTAAAGACCAATACTTTTTAGTGCCTTTCTGTCCATCAATAGATAAAGCGCGATTATAATATTGGCTGTTTTTATCAATACAATGGGATGTTATCTTATTGAACGCATCTAATCTGTGAGTGATGTCAATATGGTCAGGCTTTTTTGTTAATTCGCTGTACAATGTTTCATTATGACCACACTTTTTCGCCAGTCTATTATCAATTGAATGAAAAAACTCATGTGCAATCGAGCCTGCACCGTTAAATCTAGTCAAATTAATAATATTTAAAGATGGTTCATAATGAGCTGCCGCTGAACCTGAGCCACGAGCTCCAAATGCAAGGCCAAGAGCGCCAGCACCAATCCAACGCTGTGGGATCTCTAAAATTTCAGATAAAACAACGAGTGCATGATATGTATTACTTATAAAAGTTTGTCGCTCTATATTTGATAGTGCGTTACCAAATTGAATCCCGCGAAATGCAAAATCTCGCAATAGCATTTCAGCGCTTACACTGTTGAATTTAGTTGGCGCTCCCATTAGGTTGTTTATGACTTTTTTAGGCGTATAAAGATTAAGGGGGGCTTTGGGGGTAGATACGAACTGCGAACCATGGTTTTTAACTAATGCTGTTACTGCGCTTTCGTATGTGTCAAATTTATTCGTTATATTTTCATCGACCTCCCTCCAAGAAACGCTTTTAAAGTTAACATCACATAACCGGTAGAATGCTTTTTTTGAATGCTTATTAATTAATTTTATCGGAAAAAGCTTTATATTTTTTGCATTAACACTATTAGGCCAATCTAAATAAGGCAATAAAGTCTCATATTCTTTGTATTTCCCTTTAGGTGATAGAGCGTGAAACATCGTTCTACCTGTATTCCTGCCAGCCGCATATAATTGATAACTATTTTTTGATCCGTCATTAATATTTAGATGTTTTTTAAATGCTTTATTGAACACATCAAAACTAGCTAAGCTCGAAGCACTTTCACACCAATCTCTGATAAATAGTATTGATTTAATGAAAGCGTCTTCCCACATCAAATCTGTAATATCTACTCCATCCTCCCTAAGGTGAACCCCTACTTTTGGTTTGAGTCTTAATCCGTGATAATAGCTATAAATACGAGCTAACAAGTCTTTAGGGTAACCAATATTGAATAATTCAACCCAGTCAGGTTCAGGCCAAAGATATTTTAAAGTAACTGGTGACAACCTGTTATTATTACAATTTGAATTTAGGCTATCAGGGTCAGCTATGTGACCATGATGTTTCTTTGCATAAGGTAAATACTCCCCTACATCTAATATACTTTCCATAATTGTTTACGCTGCTATTTGTGTCGCAACAGGCGAAACCACCTTAAAAAACGCACTCCCTTGAATAGCTAGGTTTCTAAATTTTTCTTGGAATTTTTTATCATGGGTATACAAAACATAGGTAATATTGGGCACCGCTTTGTAATGATTTAAATCGCGTTTAAATGCTTGGAGTAATTGTTGATCTGCTCTGTCTTTTTCAGCTTCACTAAAGGGAATGTGATGAACCAAAGGCCGAGAACTTCCTATATTATCAACGATAAAATCAACCACTTTAGATAAATCATCTTTAAAGGAAACGTTGAATTCATGCACTTTAAGCTGCTTAATCAAATCAACACCTTTGTCATGAACGTTTTCAATATCATAATAAATAATATGTGGTGTTTTTTTTGGTTTGTAGTTCATTGGTATACGTTGCATAAGAACCTCTGGCTAAATGGACTTTATAAATCGACTGTATCAGTAAAAACATGATGAAAACATAAAAGGGGTACCTACTTGGATCAACTAATTATCCAGATCATACAAATAAGAAGCTCAGCTAATGAATTTGCTTTTGATCAAGGAAGATGAACTCGTTTGTGTCATACCAAGCTCTATCGTCATCAGGAGTAAACGTGGCACCAATGTAAGATAAATAAAAATCAAAATTGTTATTGTTAAACTGAGTTACAAAAGCATCTTTATCGATAATTAGGTGTTGCATCGAATTTACGGCAATCAATGCTGTTTTCTCTAATGAGTTTTGACAATACGAACCATGCTGATCACTAAAGCTTGGTGTAAATATATTATGAAGCCAACACAATAAATCAATTTCCGTTTCTTGTTTGCGTAATGATGGCACTGCGACATTAAGTAAGCTCTCAATATCACTAATGATCTCGTTGTTAACTATTAATTTTCCGGATGGTACGTTGATAACGGTGTACATATTCAACCTTAAAAGTATTTGTTTTGGTTAGTAAAACAACCAAACAATAAAACATGCTTAAATGGTATTTAAGAGTAAAAAAACCCCACCTTTTACAGTGGGGTCAAAGTAGTGAGAATAATAACTAAACAGTCCGGCTAAGGTGTTATTGGTTGGGGGAGCCACACATTAACCAGACATAACGCAATTTTATTAAAAATAATTGAGTGTTCAAGTGTAATTCCCGATCACCTTATGAAATAGAGTTAATTAAGCAAAAATCAAACTATTAAAATCTTTCTTGTTGTGGTCAACTAATTCC
>NZ_PNDV01000068.1:0-34647 GCF_005930865.1 Pseudoalteromonas sp. S554
AATTTTATTGACCACTACAAAGTTACAGTATGATTTAGGTAACCTACAACTAACGTTAACTGGCACACATTACTTCGATCAAAATGATATCACTGCGTTTGAAAGCCAAACGGATGGTTATACGTTATTTGATGCTCAAGCTAACTACCAATTAGGGTTAGGTGCTGTTGATGCTCAATTTTATATAAATGTTGATAACCTGACTGATGAGCTTGGGTTTGTTCATACCTCATTTATAAAAGATAAAGCCCCTCTTCCAGGTAGAAATATTCGCTTGGGTGTTCGCGGCTACTTTTAATCATTAAAAGCTATGCTTTGAGATTAAAGTGTTTAATTAATAACTCCCTTTTGAAACCGCATTTTTAAATGCGGTTTTTTTTAATGACTTGCTTTGTAATTGGCGTTTGGCGTTTGGCGTTTGGCGTTAATCATTTTAAAAGTGACTATGCGTATTGCCTGACAATAATTAAAGGTAATTTTTATAGGCACAAAAAAACCGCGCTAATAATAAGCGCGGTTTTTTAACTAACTTAATAACGACTATTAAGAAAGGATTTCGTGTAGCTCAACATCAAATACAAGCGTTGAGAAAGGTGCAATTGCAGCACCTGCACCACGTTCACCATAAGCTAGCTCATGAGGAACGTAAATACGCCATTTAGTGCCTACTGGCATCATTTGTAAAGCTTCAGTCCAACCTTTGATCACGCCACCTACTGGGAATTCAGCTGGTTGACCGCGCTCGTAAGAGCTATCAAATACTGTACCGTTAATTAATGTACCGTGGTAATCAACACGTACTGTAGACTCAGCAGTTGGCTTTTCGCCTTCACCTGTTGCTAATACTTCATATTGAAGACCAGACTCAGTAACAGTGATTTCAGGACGTTTTGCGTTTTCTTCTAAGAATGCAATACCTTCAGCAGAAAGTACTTTTGACTCTTCTTCACGACGAGCTTGAATCTCTTCGTTAACTTTTTCAAATGCAGCTTGGATCTCTGGGATCTCAACTTGAAAAGCGCTACCTGCGTACGCATCTTTCATGCCTTCAAACACTGAATTTAGGTTTAAGCCTTCAAAAGGATTAGACTTAAGTTGCTCACCCATTTGTAAGCCAATACCGTAACTTGCTTTTTCAGCATCTGTAGTAAAATTATCTGACATAATGTGTTTTTCACGTTTTGTTAGTTAAAAGACATGAGTATGCTATCACAAAATAACGCACGTTTGGTGCTAGTTTTTATTGAGTTTTACCTTTAACAGACCAACAATAAAGCAACTAAGTATCAAACTGAATAAAAATCCGGCAAGCAATGAAAAAGTTAATAAACTATCGGTGCCGCCAATAATAATTGGTACAGCGACTAATCCAACTACACCAATAAAAACTGAGGCAACTAGGGGCCATTTTGTATCGTACTTAGTAATTAAGTGGGCCACTAAAATATTAAAACCTACACCATATGCAAACGCTGTAATTAATGGGTGTTCTGGTTGTGCATCGGCTGCCATTTTAATTAGTACGCTCATGCCGCTTTGGTAACAGTAACCAAACACGATCCATAAAAGAATGTGTTTTAAAAGCTGTGCACTCATAGGAATAGTTGCTTTGTCTGTCATTTATCAAACCCCAGATAGCAAAAAACCGCCATAAGGCGGTTTTTTAAATAATGGTGGAGAGATAGGGATTTGAACCCTAGATAGGCTACAAACCTATGCCGGTTTTCAAGACCGGTGCATTCGACCACTCTGCCATCTCTCCGTACGGCGCGAATAATATGGGTTATCGAGATATTTGTAAAGCTTTAAATGTAAAAAAATAAAATTTAATCTAGTAGCGTAAAAAAACTATCACTTATTCATTTTAAGATTTTAAAAATAGCGGTTACTAATAATACTGTTTAGGCCTACGCGCAATCCAAGAACACACTAAGCAAACCAACAAGCTCAATGAGAAAAAAGTAACCCCTTGAAAAATTAAATCAAAACGGTTTAAGTCGTCACTTGGCACAATGACAAACATAAAAGTAGGCAGAATACTCAACATAAGTACATAACAACACACTTTAAATGCACGTCCAAAATCAAATCGTTTAGATTGTTGCATCCACCAAGTAAGTAGTACCAATACACTGACGGCTGAACCGGCAATAAAAGGGGCAGCATTTGTACTCATTGCTACATATAACGTAACAAACGCACCTAAAAGCCCCCAAATTGACCAAGCGAGCCAGTTTTCTTTTTCACGTAAAAATAAATTTCCCATAATTTAAGTCTTCTTTATCGTTATTATTTTGAGACTCTCCATACATTATCAAAAAACAACCGATTAAAAAACAATCTGCAGAAGAATTATCAAGTTATTTAGCATCCATGCCCTTCTTGCAGTTTCTCACTGACAATAATAATCAGTGGTTAAAATTTACACTCAATTATAAGTGACCCTATATGTATGTAAAAGTTCACACTTATTTATAAATCCGTAAAATAAGTTTCCGGTTTATGTCTTGGAGATTTTTTACAATCGACGGCAGGTGTACCTATATACAAGTAACCCACAATTTCATCTAACTCGTTTAAATTAAGCGCTAGCTTAACCGCATTACTTTGTGCAAAATAACCCGTGCGCCAAATACCCCCTAACCCTTGTGCAAATGCGGCTTGTTGCATTGCAAGTACGCTACACCCTGCGCTTTGCACTTGCTCGATACGAGGAACTTTAGGATGTTGTTGATATTTAGCAATGGCAATGATGATCATTGGAGCACGAAGCGGTAATTCTTTAGCTCGGTTTATAACTTTATCTTCTTGTTGCTCTGCCACAGCACTCTCGTGGTAAATCGACCCTAACTTTTCACGCGCTTGCCCTTCAACAACAATAAATTGCCATGGCGCTATGCAACCATGATCGGGGACACGAAGTGCAGCTTGTTTAATAATATTAAGCTGCTCAATTGATGGGCCAGGCTCTGTTAGTTTTGAGTCGGATTGGCGAGTTAATAAAAGCTCAATAGCGTCCATAATTATTTCTCGATATTTAAAACGCTAGGGTAACATTTTAAGTCTGTGTTGATAAATATTGAAATAAAAACGCCAGCAAAAAATAATTTTTGCTGGCGTATATAAACTTACGTTAAATTTACTCTTTAAAGACACTTCTTCTGAGCCAATAATCAACGCTTACAAAACGCCCACCTCCGGTGAAAAATAAACTCAGGAGCATTGCGAAATAAATGGCAGCAAATTCTATCCCATTATTTAAAATTGAAGGTTTACCTTTTTCGTACAGGTAATCTACAAACCCATGCTCATCGACTATTGATCGTATTTTGCCAATTCGCTCTTGTACTTCAACTGAGTTTTCAAGACTTTCTTTGGCGCCGGGTATAGACAACCAATCAAGTACCTGAGCTGCACTCGTGTCAGGGTTAGTCGGAGCAATTGCAAACCAGCCGTTGTGCCAATGCACTGATGTTGCAGCAACAACCATAGTAAACATTAGAGGAATACTTACGAGGCGAGTCAATAGGCCTAATAATAAAAACCAACCTCCCAAAAATTCGCTCCAACCAGCTAAAAATGCAAGTAAGTCGGGAAACGGTAAACCTAAGCCCCATTCACTATTTCCAAACCATTGCACAACATCAGGTGATGCTAATAAATTATTGAAAAAGCCAGTAGCATCGCCGCTGATGGCGAGCTTATTATAACCCGCGATAATCATCACAGGGGCTAAAATTAATCTAAAAAGTAAAGGAGGTAACCCATCTAAAAATGATAGTTTACCTATTGCAGCTACATAGAAGCGAGTCAGTGTGTTCATGCGTATCCTGTGTTTAATGTTTATTTAGTTATAGACTATAAACAACCAAGACCGCATGAATTACTAAACTATTTCAACTTGTCGAAAGGTTAAATACTTCTCGCTATTTGAAGGGCTTCAAAAATAGCGCGCTTAGCATCAATTGCAGCAGCGAGTTTAGCGCCACCAATAACGTGTACTTTAGCGTTTTCAGCATGAGGCTTTACAACTTCATCATTTGAAACTTGACCAATACACGCAATAACAGTGTCGACCGGTAAAACCTGAGTTTCACCACCAACTGCAATAGTTAAACCCTTGCTATCGAAGCTTTGATACTGACAATCCGCAATTTGTTTTACACCATGCTGCTTAGCTACTTGACGATGGATCCAACCTGTTGTTTTTCCAAGTTCACTACCAAATCGGCCAGCGCTTCTTTTTAACATGTACAACTGACGCTCGTCTTTGTGTGGCTTCGGTTCACATTCAATTCCCCACTGCGTTTTAAACTCATCAATGGTTTGTGATTTATGTTCACTTAAAAATGCCACCATATCAAAACCAATGCCGCCAGCACCTAAAATGGCAATAGAGTTGCCTAACTCGACTTCGCCACGAATTACTTCATCGTATGCAAATACTCGTTTGTTATCACTACATTTAATTGACGCCTCACGTGGGCGAACACCCGTGGCAAATACAATGTCGTCGTACTGTGTCAGCATTGACTCGTTGTATGATGTTTCGAGCTTAACCGCTACATCTAAACGTTCTAGCTCATTAATAAAGTATGCCAGTGTATGATTAAAGTCTTCTTTGCCAGGTATTTGCATGGCTAAATTAAATTGGCCACCCATTTGCGCTTTTTGGTCAATCAAAGTGACCTTATGACCTTTTTGAGCCAAATAACAACTTGCGGATAAGCCAGCAGGGCCTGCGCCCACAACAAGTACATTTTTTGAGTTTGTCGCTTTATCGAGCGGGTAATCAAGCTCAAAAGCCGCTTGAGGATTAACCAAGCAGGTTGCACGTTTATTTTTAAATACATGATCTAAACAGCCTTGGTTACAGCCAATACAAATGTTAATTTGTTTTGTTTGATCATTTTGATATTTATTAAAAAACTCAGGATCAGCTAATAAAGGTCTAGCCATTGATATGAGGTCGGCTTCACCTGCATTTAAAATGTCATTTGCAATGTCAGGTGTATTAATACGGTTTACTGCAATGACTGGAACGCTAACAACACTTTTTAAGCGCTTAGACGCTTCTTTAAAGGCTCCTGGTGGAACCATACTTGCAATCGTAGGAACGCGCGCTTCATGCCAGCCAATACCCGTATTAAAAATATCAACCCCGGCTTTTTCAAGCTCAGTGGCTTGAATAACCACTTCATCAGGAGTGGACCCATCAGGGATTAGATCCATAACTGACAGTCTAAATATAATTAAAAATTTATCAGATACTTTAGCCCTAACCGCTTTGACTATTTCAAGCGCTAGGCGCATTCTGTTTTCAAGGCTTCCACCAAATTCGTCTTCGCGTTTGTTGGTGTGTGGCGCCATGAATTCATTAATCAAATAACCTTCAGACCCCATTACCTCAACGCCATCATACCCAGCTTTTTCAGCCATATAAGCAGAGTGCGCAAAGTCTTTAATCGTTTTTTTAATTGAGCTCAGTGACATTTCTTTAGGCTTGTAGGGATTAATTGGAGCCTGAATAGCACTGGGTGCCTGATTGAAAGGATGATAAGCATAGCGACCCGCATGCAGTAACTGTAAACAAATTTTCCCACCATGTTTATGAACAGCATCTGTGTATGCGCGATGCTTAAAAACATCATAATAACTGTTAAAAGAAGACGATATTGGCGTTAACTTGCCTCGCAGGTTCGGGCTATAGCCACCGGTAATGAGCATGGCTGTGCCGCCTTTTGCACGGGCTTCATAAAATGCACGTAAACGTTTTCTGTTATGCCATCCCTCTTCGAGGCCCGTATGCATTGAGCCCATAACTAATCTGTTTCGTAATTGTGTGTGTTTTAATTGTAGTTGTTGTTCTAACATCTCATGCCCCATTAACTGGTCTAACCTGTGTAGATTAACTAATTCTGCTTTAATGATAACGAATAAGCAATATTTGCATGTATTTAATTGATACTTAAGACACGCTTAAAATACGTACTCATCTCAAAATTACTATTTAATGCGAGAGTGTATCGCATAATAAATCCATTGTTTTCGGTAGCTTGAACGTATTTATAAACACTTCGTTACGATTTAGCAGTTAAATTTATATTTATTCTAGGATAAGATGAAACAAATGTATTAGCTGTACCAAATTAAGGAGCTATTTTGATAGCAAAAATATTCAAAGGCATTTGGGCTGGAATAAACTTTTCTCGTCGATTAATAATCAACTTTTTGTTTGTGCTACTTGTTATTGTATTTATTGCAGGTATATCAAGCGATGATGATAAAATTATTGTAGAGGAAGGCTCTGTTCTTAGGTTAAACCTAAATGGTCCATTGGTTGAAGAAAAGTTATATGTAGATCCTATTGAGGCGGCTTTAAATGACGCAACATCAGGTAACGACCAACCAAGTGAGATTTTACTTGATGATGTTGTTGAAGTCATAAACGAAGCAGCAAAAGATAGTCGTATTAGTGTACTGCTTCTTGATTTACAAGAAATGCCTAAAGCGCATTTAAATAAACTTAAACAAATTACCAACGCTATTGAAGGCTTCAAACAGGCTGGCAAAAAAGTAATCGCTACAGGTTACTACTACACGCAAGCGCAATATTACATTGCTGCACATGCTGACGAAATAGCGATGCATCCGTATGGAAGCGTAGCTATTGAAGGTTACGGCATGTACCCACTGTATTTTAAAGACGCACTAGAAAAACTAGAAGTAACACAGCATATTTTTAGAGTAGGTACATTTAAATCAGCTGTTGAACCCTTTATCCGTAACGATATGTCTGATGCGGCTAAAGAAGCAAATCGTGTATGGTTGGGTGCACTTTGGAATGAGTATAAGCAAGATGTTTCTGCTGTACGTCCATTCGACGAGTCAAACTTTGATGAAACTATGGATGTTTACCTAGAAAAAATGCAAGCTGCTAACGGTGATGCTGGTAAATATGCACTCGATAATCAATGGGTTGATTCGCTTAAAACAACTCAGCAAATACGCCAACAATTGATAGATTTAGTGGGTGCGCAAGAAGATGGTAAAACATTTAAACACGTTTCGTTTCGTCAATACCTGAGCCTGGTTAAGCCTCCTGTCGTTTTTGATAACCCAATTACTGAGAAAGTAGCGGTTGTTGTAGCGAGAGGAACAATTGTAGATGGTGAGCGCAGAGCGGGCGAAATTGGTGGTGACTCTACCGCAGCCCTTCTCCGTAAAGCAAGACTTGATGATAAAGTAAAAGCAGTGGTACTTCGTATTGATTCAGGTGGCGGTAGTATGTTCGCATCTGAAGTTATTCGCGCAGAGGTATTAGCTCTAAAAGCAGGCGGTAAACCTGTTATCGCATCAATGAGTTCTGTTGCGGCATCTGGCGGTTACTGGATTGCATCTGCTGCAAACGAAATATGGGCTGCACCAAGTACGATTACAGGGTCGATTGGCGTATTTGGTACACTTATGACATTTGAAAATACACTATCAAAAATTGGGGTGTATTCTGATGGTGTTGCAACCACCGAAATGGCAGGTTTTTCTGTCACTCGCCCACTTAACGAAAAAATGGCTCAAGTTATTCAAATGAGTGTTGAAGAGGCTTACGGTCGATTTTTGAATGTTGTAGCTCAGGCTCGAGGCATGACGCCTGAGGAAGTTGATGCAATTGCGCAAGGTCGAGTTTGGATTGCTTCTCAAGCACTTGAACTGGGATTAATTGATAAGCTAGGTGATAAGCAAGATGCAATTGATGCTGCAGCCGCCCTTGCTAAGTTAGAAAACTACGATGTTAAAACAATCACACAAGATTTGAGCCCGCAAGAAAAAATGCTACAAGACATTTTTGGAAGTGCATCAGTGAAATCGATGTTGGGTCTTCAAACACAAGCACCACCTGTTTTAGCAACACAAGCTAATTTAAACAGCGTCATTCAACAACTGAGTAGTGAAGTTGAAAGCCTCAAGGATTATAACGATCCACAGGGTGTGTACGCTCGTTGTTTAGAGTGTAAAGTTGCACAATAAAGGTGCGTGATTCACACTCGTTGCTTTATTTACACTAGCGACAGGTTATACTAAGCCCATTTTTTTTTACTGGGCTTTTTTTATGAAACGTAAACGCATTTATATCGCTTATACCGGCGGTACCATAGGAATGAAAAAATCAAGTCGGGGTTACATTCCCGCAGAAGGTTTCTTAACCGAAACGGTTATGAACAATGCCGAATTTAATCGTGATGAAATGCCCTTATTTGATATTCACGAATACTGTCCACTTATTGATTCATCTGACATGTCCCCTGCGCACTGGCAGCTTATTGCAGATGATATAAAAAGCAAATATCAGCAATACGACGGCTTTGTTGTACTGCATGGTACAGACACCATGGCCTATACTGCATCGGCACTTTCATTCATGTTTGATAATTTAACTAAACCCGTTATTGTTACCGGATCGCAAATTCCACTTTCTCAACTACGATCTGATGGACAGGTTAATTTGTTAAATGCGATGTACTTAGCTGCTAATTACCCAATTGCAGAAGTGAGTCTGTTTTTTAATAACCAGTTATTTAGAGGTAATAGAGCTACTAAAGCACATGCAGATGGTTTTGATGCCTTTGCTTCACCAAATTTAGAGCCTCTTGCATTATCAGGCATTAATATTCAACTTATTAAAGGCCAACTAAGTCCTTATGTTGAAAACGAACTTCAAGTAACCACAATAACACCACAGCCAATTGGCGTACTTTATTTATACCCAGGAATAAGTACCGAGGTTGTGAAGAGCCTTGTAAACGATAACATTAAGGCTTTAGTGTTATTAAGCTTTGGCGTGGGTAATGCACCTCAAGACGATAAGTTTTTATCTGTTTTAAGTGAAGCAAGTAATAAAGGAATGATTATTGTTAATTTAACACAATGCCTAAAAGGCCAAGTCAATATGGGCGGTTACGCAACCGGCAACGCCTTATTAAATATTGGCGTTATTAGTGGGTATGATATGACTTTAGAAGCCTGCCTAACCAAACTTCATTGCCTATTCAGCCAGAATCTAGAAATCGAGACTATTCGCCACTTAATGCAAGATAATATGCGTGGTGAATTAACAAGATAAAGAGTTACACATCTGGAGAATCAAAAAAGGCACGCTTATAGCGTGCCTTTTTGTCTAATAAAGAATTAACGAACTTTAGCGTCAATCTCAACTAGGTCAGTCAAATGGCAGGTTTCACCACTATGGGTTTTAATGCCATGCTCACCAAAATAATCACGCTGGGCTTGAACTAGGTGCCCATTACTTGGTGTTGTTAACGTTGCTAGGTAAGTTTGTGTAGAGCTTAATACAGGAAACGCCAAACCAGACATAACAGCTTGTCCTGTTATCTTACGTAGTGCATTCGCCTCTTTATCGAGTGAATCTATAAATTCGACTCCTTGCGCCACGCTATCTAGGTAGTCAGCTCGAATAATACAACCTGCACGCCAAGTTTGTAATGTTTTCGACAAATCAACTTTCCACTGGTGTGTACGAGATGCGCCTTTAATTAGTGCTAAACCTTGGCGATACGCAAGTAAACTAGCAAGTGTAAATGCATCTTTAAGCTCTTCGAGATCAATATCAACGATATTGGTTGATTTTGAAGCGTACGTCATTTCTTGTGCAGCGGTTGTATCGCAGGCATTGGTTAGGTGTCTGGCTTGAACAGCAGCGACAAGTGATGGTACTGCAATTCCTAACTCTAGCGCGTTTTGTGCAGTCCACAAACCTGTACCTTTAGCGCCAACTTTATTATCAATAAGGTCGACTAGTGGCTCATTTTTATCATTTTCAAGGGTTAATATGTGGCTAGAGATAGAAAGTAAGTAACTATTTAACTGCCCTTGTTCCCACTCATCAAATATTGCAGCTACTTCTTTTGGAGAACGGTTAGTTCCTGAGCGTAGTAATTGATACATTTCTGCAATGAGTTGCATAAGTGCATATTCAATGCCGTTGTGAACCATTTTAACAAAGTGTCCACTTGCCGATTGGCCAACACGTGCAAAACAAGAGCTACCATTGTAACTTGCAGCTACTTTTTCAAACCATGGTTCAATACGTTCCCAGCCACCTTCTGACCCACTTGCCATCATTGCTGGGCCATGGCGGGCACCTTCTGCACCACCTGAAATACCCATGGTGGCAAACTCAAATTTATTTTGGTATTTAAGTTTACGCGTAATACCATCTTTATAATTACTGTTACCACAATCAACTATAATATCATCACACTCTACGCCTGCGTTTACCAGTTCATTACAAACGGTATCTACTAACTCACCCGCAGGAACAAGTAATAAAATAGAACGAGGTGCTTCTAAACGCCTTACCATGTCTCCTAAATCAGAAACAATGTGAAGTTTGTCAGCCATGCCTTGAGATTTAGCACAACTTATTAACTCTTCACCCGCATGTGGGTTTTTGTCATAAGCAACAAGCGTTATCCCCTTTTCTATCAAATTTAGGGCAAGATTTTTCCCCATAACGCCTAACCCGACTAATGCAACTTGCATTTAGTGTCCTCCTCGGTAACAACTATTTGGTTAGAAAATTCAATGTATTCATTCAATAATACCGCATGCTTTATACGTATACAGTAATAAAATACTAACAATGAGCCAATACAAAGTAATATTTCACTACAGGTATAAAAGCCCCGCAATTATATCAAATATCATCGAGCAAAGGGTGACTAAAAGCAAAGCAAATTAAAATTATGATCATTGACGCATTTTGACACCGGTGTCATAATGATGACACAATAGTTTTGTATAAAATAGTGGCAATTCTTTTAGCTTTGCCTACAACTAAAGATATAGCTTTATAAAGCTATATCTATCGTAAACAAAATAACCGTCAACCTGCTTTCACCAAGCACACAGGAGAAATTGATGCTAAGACGCACAAAAATAGTCGCTACCCTTGGGCCCGCTACCGATAGAGATAACAACTTAGAAAAAATTATTCGCGCAGGCGCAAACGTAGTACGTTTAAACTTCTCACACGGTGTGGCTCAAGATCATAAAGACCGTGCACAAGCAGTTCGTGATATTGCAAAACGATTGAACAAACATATTGCTATTCTTGCCGACCTTCAAGGTCCTAAAATCCGTGTATCAACGTTTAAAGAAGGCAAAGTAACCCTAGAAGTGGGCGCTAAGTTTATTCTTGATGCAAAAATGGAAAAAGGGCAAGGCGATGTAAACGCTGTAGGCATCGATTATAAAGAGCTTCCACAAGACGTATCTCCTAACGATTTACTTCTTTTAAATGATGGTTTAATTCAACTTACAGTTGATAAAGTAGTTGATCATCTAGTTCACTGTACCGTTACAGTGGGAGGTGTTTTATCAAATAATAAAGGGATTAACCGTTTGGGCGGTGGATTAACTGCCCCTGCGTTTACTGATAAAGACAAAGAAGATTTAATCACAGCAGCAGAAATCGATGTAGATTATATTGCGGTATCTTTTCCACGTAGTGGTGATGATATGCGTTACGTTCGTTCTTTAGCAGAAGCAGCTGGCTCTAAAGCGCAACTTCTTGCAAAAATTGAACGTGCTGAAGCTGTAGAAACGCAAGAAGCGATTGACGACATTGTACTTGCTTCAGATGCTGTTATGGTTGCGCGTGGTGACTTAGGTGTAGAAATTGGCGATGCTGCGTTAATGGGCAAGCAAAAGCTTATTATTCGTCGTGCTCGTTCATTGAACCGTACTGTTGTTACAGCAACGCAAATGATGGAATCGATGATCGATAACCCAATGCCAACACGTGCTGAAGTAATGGATGTTGCAAACGCAGTGCTTGATGGTACCGACGCTGTAATGCTTTCTGCAGAAACCGCAGCGGGTGATTACCCTGAAGAAACTGTAGCGACTATGGCGCGAGTTTGTTTAGGTGCTGAATCACAAAAAGAAACACACGTATCTAAGCACCGTTTAGATAGCCGTTTTTCTAATAATGCAGAATCAATTGCATTATCTGCTATGTATGCAGCAAACCATTTAGACTCTGTTAAAGCTATTGTAACGCTTACTGAATCAGGTAGCACAGCAAAACTAATGTCACGTATTAGTTCGGGTTTACCAATCTACTCACTATCTCGTCATGCTAGTACACTTGGTCAAACCGCACTTTATCGTGGTGTTTACCCTGTGTTTTTTGATTCAACACAAACAGAAAAAGATGCAATGGTTAAAGCAGCTTTAGATACGCTTGTTGCCCAAGGATCATTAGCGTCAGGTGATACTGTGATTTTAACGCATGGTGATTCAATGGAAACGGTTGGTGCAACAAATACAATGAAAATTGTTACTGTTGAGTAATTAACGCTTTAAAAAAATGCGAGCTTAGCTCGCATTTTTTATTTCTAACTATAATTTTAGCTCGCTAATGCTGCTTTTACTTTATCTCGGTAACTTCGGCTTACTTTCAACTCTTGTCCATTTTCTAAAACAAGTAAATACTCGCCACTAACCTGTGTTACTAATTTACTGATTTGTTTTGTATTTACAATTGCGCTGCGATGAACCCTAACAAATAAATGAGGGTCGAGCTCTTGCTCAAGTTCTTTCATTGTTTTACGTAATATATGTGTTTGTCCATCTTGGCAATGTAAACACATATAATCACCTGCTGCATCAACCCATTGAATGGTTGCTGCTGGAACACGAATAATTTCGCCCTGCTCTTTTACTGCCAACGACTCTGGGTAACGTTTATCAGCTAAAGTATCACCGGTTGCTAGTTTTTTGAGAATTTCTTCACAGTTATTTCCGGTAATGCCAGCTACAAAACTCGCGAGTTTTTTCTTATGGGCGTTGTCTTGTTGCGTTTTTAAATAGGTATGCACTTTTTCTACCGCCTGTTTTAGTCTGTTATCATCAACGGGTTTTAAAATGTAATCCAATGCATGAATTTCAAATGCTTTTACTGCAAATTGATCAAATGCGGTAACAAACACGATTGCAGGTAGTACTTTAGTGCTTTCACTTAACGCGCGAGCAACTTCAAAACCATTCATGCCTGGCATTTGAATATCTAAAAATACTAAATCTATTTTTTCGTTTTTACACGTCTGTATTGCATCTGCACCTGAACTGCATAATTTAATAACTTCAATATCATCAAATTCTGAAAGTCTTACATCTAAACCTTTGCGCGCTAATGGTTCATCATCAACAATAAGCGTTCTGATTTTCATCATTTCTTCACAGCCTTCTCAAACGGCACTCGCAGATTAACTTTTAATCCACTTGGCGTATTATGTGATAATACAAACGAATAATTATTTTCGTAGAGCGTTTTTAATCTATCTTTGGTATTTGCAATGCCAACACCTTGTGCGTTAACAAGCTTGCCATTTTCTAATTCTGTGCCAGGCCCGTTATCTCCCACTTCAAGGAGTAATTCGTTAGCAAACACTTGGGCTTTAATATCAATTACACCACCAGCAGATAAGTGGGCAATCGCATATTTAATTGCGTTCTCAATAATAGGTTGCAATATAAGACTAGGCACAAGCGCTTGTTTTGCTTGTTCACTTACGTCTATGTTTACCTTTAAACGTTCATCAAAACGTACTCTTTCAATATCAAGATATAGCTTTAACGCATGTAACTCTTGCTCAAGTGGTACTTTTTTTATGGGATCGGTATTTAATGTGTATCTTAAAAAGTCACTCAATTTAGAGACCATTAAGTTAGCATCTTTATTTTCTTTTACCAAAACTAATGTTGAAATGGCATTTAGCGTATTGAATAAAAAATGCGGGTTAAGCTGATACCTAAGCATTTTTAATTGGGCTTCGTGGGCCATTGTAGTTGCTTTTAATGCTTTTTGACGTTCACTTTGCAATAGCTGATAATATTTAACGCCAAAGTATAAACCACTCCAACACAAAATAATGTAAACAGAATCCAATCCTTGTTGCAGGTAATAAAACCACTCTTCTGGCCTGTAACCATGGCGATATATTTCCCATAGATTAAATTTTTGTACAACAGCCCATAATGTACCTGTGACATAAGATGCACCAAACACCACTAACATCAGCACTATAGGTGAAGCATTCCAAACTGTACGGTAAATATAGCGAAGAGGTACTGTCATAAGACAGCCAGCATAAGCATTTAATAATATAACAAATACGTAAATATCACGCATTTCAAATACTTTAGAACCAATGTAATTGACAAGCGCATACCCTATCCAGCCTGCAATCTGCAAAAGCCAAAAAAAGCGCTGACGGTTATCAATTAAAGATTGCCAATTCAAAATTTACACTGTCTCCAAAATAGTAACTACTTTAAAATCTATTCTTAGCTTGTATTTATTAATGACTAATTAATTTTATAAATAAACTAATTCATATCATCGCCTATTATATAGATTTACGAGGCTGTTTAGCACTACCGCCTATCTTAGTTTTTAATACAATCAACGCAAACTTAACTTACGCGCAATAAAAAAGCGAAAGGTATTACCCTTTCGCTTTCATTAACACGTTGATAATTATTGTTTAAGCAAGTTTATCTGACGCAACTTTATAAGTTGGATCCTCTATTACATTTACTTCAACTAAATCACGCGCTTTGTGCAGTAACTGAGTACAGTCTTTACTTAAATGACGCAAATGAAGCTGTTTACCTGCTTTAGTATATTTATCAGCTAATGCGTCGATAGCCTCTATTGCACTGTGATCTGATACACGGCTATGTTTAAACTCTACAATAACGTTCTCTGGGTCATTTTTAACATCAAATAATTCAGAAAAGTTTTTAACTGAACCAAAAAATAATGGCCCATGTAACTCATATACTTTTGAGCCTTCTTCATCAATGTAGTTAGTTGTATAAATATGCTTGGCATGTTGCCATGCAAAAACAAGTGCAGACACGATGACACCTACACACACTGCAATCGCTAAATCGGTAATCACCGTTACACCTGAAACCAACACGATTACAAAGGCATCTGACAATGGAACGCGCTTCATCATTTTAAAACTTGCCCATTCAAATGTACCAAGCACAACCATAAACATAACCCCAACAAGTGCGGCAAGTGGGATCATTTCAATTAAACTTGAAGCAAAAATGATAAATGCAAGCAACATTAATGCTGCACTGATACCTGATAAACGTGAACGACCGCCAGAATTAATATTAATCATTGATTGGCCAATCATTGCACAACCACCCATTGCACCAAAAAAGCCACACGTTATATTTGCAGCGCCTTGGCCAATACACTCTTTGTTACTGTGACCACGGGTTTCAGTAATTTCATCAATTAAGCTAAGCGTTAATAATGACTCTATCAGGCCGATAGCAGCAAGTATCAGTGCATAAGGGAAGATAATTTGCAGCGTATCTAAATTAAATGGCACCATAGGAATATGAAACTCTGGCAACCCACCTGCGATTGTTGCCGCTTCGTCACCTGTCATCCCTTTTAAAAAATCTAATACGGTATGTGCTTCAAGGTCTAAACCAATCACTAAGCCAGTCACCGTTACAATCGCAACCAAAGACGAAGGAATAGCCGTTGTTAACTTAGGAAGGAAATGAATAATTCCCATAGTTAGCGCGACTAGCCCTAGCATAATAAACAATGGTTCACCCGTCATCCATTGCTGACCGCCCATACCGTCAGGTACTTTAAACTGACCTAACTGGGCTAAAAATATAACAATAGCTAAGCCGTTTACAAACCCTAGCATTACAGGATGCGGTACCATACGAATAAACTTACCGAGCTTGAATATTCCCGCGAGTATTTGCAAAATACCCATCAAAAGCACGGTTGCAAAGAGATACTCAACACCATGATCAAGTACTAAACTTACCATAACAACCGCTAATGCACCGGTAGCACCTGAAATCATACCAGGGCGGCCGCCAAATATAGCCGTAATTAAACCTACGATAAACGCGGCATATAGACCAACTAAAGGTTCTACATTTGCTACAAAGGCAAACGCAACAGCTTCTGGCACTAAGGCTAACGCCACAGTTAAACCAGATAGAATATCGTTTTTAGCAGAGCTTGGCGCCCTACTGAGTAAGTTAAACATTGAGATCCTCAGGTGTGTTTTGGGTATAAAAAAAGCGCTAAATTCTAGCAAATTAGCGCTCATTTAACAATTACATTGTCTTTTAAACTAAATAGCTCTAAAAAGTTATCCGTTTACAAAGGAAGAGAAGTGCTTCGTTTTACACATGTCATTGTTACATTTGAATGCACTTCCTGTACATATTCCAAACTTAATAAATTATCTCTGACAAAATGTTCGTAACCCTCTATACCTTGTGAAATTATGCGTAACATAAAATCCATGGTACCAGCCATTGTATAACACTCTGTAACTTCATCATAACTCATGATCAGTTTTTCAAACTCAGCCAGATTTTTTTTACCATGGTTAGATAAACGCACATGTGCGTATACCAGCATATCAAAGCCTAGTTTCTTTTCATCTAACAATGCCACTTTGCTTTTTATGTAGCCGTCTTGTTCAAGTTTAGCAATTCGACGCCAACAAGGTGATTGAGATAAGCCTACTTTGTCGGCTATTTCAGCAGTTGATAGACTTGCGTCTTGTTGCAAAAGTGCCAAAATTTGGCGATCTACGTGATTTAGAGACATTTTATTTCTTATTTATCAAATAAACTGGTTAAATTATACAACCATTTTTAAAAACAGTCTGCTTATTTTTAGTTTTTCTATGTATAAATTATTCATAATTAATACATTTAACTCACTATCCGTACTGCCCACTCACAAAAGGGTTCGTTTTAATTTCATGCTCTACCGTTGTCTCGCTGCCATGCCCCGACAAAATAGCGGTCTTCACCGGCAAGGTTAATATATTAGCCTTAATAGATTCTAAAAGTTGTTGACTATTGCCTTGTGGAAAGTCGGTTCGACCCACAGAGCCTTTAAATATAACGTCACCAACAATTACGCATTTATTATCTTGTTCATAAAATACAATATGTCCTGGCGTATGACCTGGGCAATGCATTACATCGAATTTTAATTTACCTAGGCTCAAAGTGTCACCATGCGATAGCCACTCATCTGGGTAAAAAGGATCAATAGGAGGAAAACCAAACATTTGAGCTTGCATTGGTAAATTATCAAACCAAAAACGTTCATCCTTGTGCGGGCCAATAATTTTAATATCAAACTGCCTACGAAGCACGTCAGCTGCACCAACATGGTCTAAGTGCCCATGGGTTAACCAAACAGCTTTTAAGGTTAAACTATTACTCGTTAAAGTAGCAATTATCTTATCGCTGTCACCACCGGGGTCAACAACGATTGCTTCTTGAGTACTTTCGCAAGCTATTATTCTGCAATTTTGTGAAAAAGGTGTCACCGGTATTGTTATAATTTTCATCGCTATATTTCTTTATCTTTTTGTTCTGGTATTGCTATTTCTTCTTCAAACGACATAAGTATTGGATACTTTAAATAAGCTTGGTCATAAAACGGGCTATGCTCATACAACCAGTTTAAGCGAGCATTAGCATCATTAGCGAATGACTTATCATTTTTTAGCTTTTTATCAAATGCTAATGCAAGTTTTGGATTATCTTTTAGCATTTGACGGGCAAACGGGATTAGCGCGTAGTTTTCCATGTATTCTGTTCGTTGAAAAACAGTATTAAACTCACCCCATGCAAAAAATGAATCCGGTGCCTCCGGGTGCAGCAAATGAACAGCTAATTCTCCTGCCTTTTGTTGAGTTGTCACTTCAAACCAACCGTCTAAATTTACATTAATAGCAGGCTTATAATCAAAATTAGCCGTTACTCTAAATCGTCCTTCAAACGGTGACTTAGCAAAAGAGTACTTATCTATTTTGGCCTGTTTTAATGGTTGTGTATTTTCACCAACTAATTTGTTCACAGACACACCATGAAGCGATAACTTCTCAATTAAATCAGTGTAAACAGGTGGTATAAAAAATGCCTTAGGCACTTCAACACGCTTTTGTACGTCTTTTTGCCAATATACAGGGAGGTTTGTATAGTCTTCTTTCTCGCCAATATATTGAACTTCTGTTTGACCTGATAACGTACTCATTTTTGAGGTATAACGAATACCTTTGAATTCAATTTCAACAGGAGTTTTACTATACCCTCGTTGAACAATAAGTTCTTTTGGCACAAATGCCTGTTCTTTTTTTACTGCATTAGCTAGTTCATGGCTGTGATTTGATAAGGCATCAATTGCACCATCAATAAATACATAAGTTCCTAAAACACGTTGCTTATAGGGTTTCAGGGAATGGTTTTCGACTAAAATTGTAGGTAAAGACTTTAAGTCGCCCCAACCATTTGAAAACCGTGGTGTAGCAACCCAACCTGCAAGCCCTTCTTTAAAGTTTCGCTTATTCATAACAAATACAAGTGGTCCAGGTATATGGCCTTGCGATGCTAATTTTTCATCTATTACAGGTTTGAAGTATTGGTCTAGCGCAGCTGATATAGCAGGTGATTCGCTCGCAAAAACCGGGTTATACCCATAGGTGACATCGTATTGATAATCTGCACCGTCAGTAACGTGCACATCAACATACAGATTTGGGTTATAGTCATTAATAACCTTCAAAACACTTTTAACTTCGGGTGTATCAAGTTTTGTAAAGTCACGGTTTAAATTTAAATTATTTGCATTAGTTCTAAAACCCATTTTACTTGGGCCGCGTTGATTAATACGGTTGAAGTGGCCGCTTCTTTCATGTCCGTCAACGTTTAAAATTGGGATAAACAAAATATTTACTTTCTTTAAAATATCCCTGCGTTTGCCTGTCGCTATATCGCGTAACAACATAAACATGGCGTCTTTACCGTCAATCTCACCAGCATGAATTCCCGCTTGAACAAGTACTGTAGGCTTGGTGCTATTAGCAAGCTGATCTGCATCAAAAAAACCTTGCTCACTCGCTACAACCATTTTAATAGCGCGCTTACTATTACTATAACCAATTATTTGCGATTTGAATTGAGTTGGGTTTGCAGCAACTAAACGCTCTACAAAAGCCATTGTGTTTTTGTAGTCAGGAGATATATAACCATCTGAAAGTTCAAAATCCGTTGTCAGAGGACCTGCCTGTTGTATCAGCGATAAGCTTTGTCCTTGCCAAGGTAGCAAAGGTGGTAAATGGCTGTCGTAAGTCATACTTGCAGATAAAAAGAGTAAGCTGGCTAACATATTATTCTCAAAAAAACGCTTTAATGGCCAAATTATAACAACTTAACTGATCGTTACGAAAAAACTGCGGTAGTTCAACAAAAAACACAGCCTAAGGTAAGTTAATAATGGATCAAAAATGCTTTATTAGTATTTCAGCACAATTAGCATCTAATTAAATACAGCTGGGTCTTTAAATTAATAACAGCTTATCTTACTCGGGAACTTAGAATAGCTTTTATGTGGTGGGGTTTTCATAGCGAATTTTAGGCACAAAAAAAGGAGCCAATGGGCTCCTTTTCAGTTCTTATAAAAAAGCTTAAGCGGCTAGGCCTTCTTTAGCTTTTTCTACAAGCGCTGCGAATGCAACTTGGTCGTAAACTGCGATATCTGCAAGGATCTTACGATCGATTTCTACAGAAGTCTTTTTAAGACCATTGATAAAACGGCTGTAAGACAGACCATTTTGACGTGAAGCAGCATTGATACGTGCAATCCATAATTGACGGAAAGTACGTTTCTTCGCACGACGGTCACGGTAAGCGTATTGACCCGCTTTAGTAACAGCCTGGAAAGCTACGCGGTAAACACGTGAACGTGCTCCGTAGTAACCTTTTGCTTGTTTTAAAACTTTTTTGTGACGTGCACGTGCGACAACGCCGCGTTTAACTCTTGCCATTTCTAAAAACCCCTATTAAGCGAACGGTAACATACGTGAAACTAGACCATGGTCATTTTTATGAACCATCATCTTAGGACGTAGGTGTAACTTACGCTTAGAAGTTTTCTTAGTCAGAATATGACGAAGATGCGCTTGTTTACGCTTGAAACCGCCAGAAGCAGTCTTTTTGAAACGCTTAGCAGCGCCACTGTGACTTTTTAGCTTATAAGCCATTGCAATAACTCCAATTGTATTGCCTTTAAATTAGTAAGCAGGCGTGAGGTATATTTCTATAGCTCCACTTTTAGGCCTAACTTACTGCCATGTTCCGGTGAAAGCCCAGCATAAAATGCTGCAACTTTACTTTAAAACCGGTTAACTCAGGTGAATATTTGCATATTGCTTGCAGACCTGAGCTAAATTCGGTGCGCATTATTACTTAAAAATTACTTTTTAGCAATAGGTGCCATCATCATAACCATTTGACGGCCTTCGACGCGATTTGGGAAAGACTCAACGACTGCTAAATCTTCTAAATCGCCTTTAACGCGGTTTAATAGTTCGATGCCAATTTCTTGGTGAGCCATTTCACGGCCACGGAAGCGGATGGTAATTTTAGCTTTATCGCCAGCTTCTAAGAACTTACGTAAGTTGCGAAGCTTAACCTGATAATCACCTTCATCCGTACCAGGACGGAATTTGATTTCTTTAATCTGGATTTGCTTTTGCTTCTTCTTCTGCTCTTTCAGTTCTTTGCTTTTTTCAAAGATGAACTTACCGTAGTCCATAACCTTACAAACAGGCGGCTCAGCGTTTGGGCTAATCTCTACAAGATCAACACCCGCTGCATCAGCCATAGCTTGTGCGTCTTTTAATGACTGAATGCCAGCTTGTTCGCCGTCGATGTCGATTAAACGAACTTCTTGAGCTGTAATTTCTTCGTTAATACGATTTTTTTGAGCTGTTTGTTGCCCTTTCTTGCCGCCTCTAATGGTACGTTCCTCCAAGAATATCAATAATATAAGCGTGTAGATGACTTTTAGTTACAGCCCTACACGCTCGATTTTTACTGTCGATTTTTAATCTCTTCGCTTATTTTAGCTACAAAGTCATCGACATTAAATTTACCCAGGTCTTCACCTGTTCGCGTACGAACCGCTACTTCTTGTTGTTCAACTTCTTTGTCGCCAACAACCAGTAAGTAAGGTATACGCTTTAATGTATGCTCACGGATTTTAAAGCCAATCTTCTCATTTCTCAAGTCAGCAGCGGCTCTAATTCCAAGTTTATTTAATTTTTGTACAATTTCGTGCACGTAATCTGCTTGTTTATCGGTAATATTCATAATTACCACTTGCTTTGGAGCAAGCCACGTTGGGAATAAACCAGCGTATTCTTCAGTTAAAATACCGATAAAGCGCTCAATTGAGCCTAAAATAGCACGGTGTATCATAACTGGAGTGCGTCGTTCGTTGTTTTCTGCTACATAAGTAGCGCCTAAACGACCCGGAAGTGCAAAATCTAGTTGCACTGTACCACATTGCCACGCTCTGTCTAAACAATCGTACAAAGTAAATTCAATTTTAGGTCCGTAAAAGGCACCTTCACCTGGTAGGTAATCAAATTCAATGTCGTTTGCCTTAAGTGCATCAGCTAATGCAACCTCTGCTTTGTCCCAAATTTCATCGTCACCGATACGTTTTTCAGGACGCGTAGAAAGCTTAACTACAATTTTGTCAAAACCGAATGTTTCATAGGTATCATAAACCATCTTAATACACGCTGAAACCTCGTCCATTACTTGCTCTTCTGTACAGAACACGTGAGCATCATCTTGTGTAAAGCCACGTACACGCATTAAGCCGTGTAAAGCGCCTGATGGTTCGTTACGGTGACAACAACCAAACTCGGCCATACGCAGTGGTAAATCACGGTACGATTTTAAACCTTGGTTAAAAATTTGCACGTGACCCGGGCAGTTCATTGGTTTAATAGCGTATTCGCGCTTTTCAGACTCTGTGGTGAACATGGCGTCTGAGTATTTTTCCCAGTGACCAGATTTTTCCCACAAAGATCGGTCCATCATCATTGGACCTTTTACTTCTTCGTATTGGTATTCACGTAATTTTTCACGAACAAACTCTTCAAGCTCACGGTAAATGCTCCAACCATCGTTGTGCCAAAATACCATACCTGGCGCTTCTTCTTGCCAGTGCCATAAATCTAGAGCCTTACCAATACGACGGTGATCACGCTTTTCAGCTTCTTCTAAACGCTTTAAATACGCTTTAAGTTGCTTTTTATCGCCCCACGCAGTGCCGTAAATGCGCTGTAACATTTTATTTTCAGAATCACCACGCCAGTACGCACCTGCTACTTTCATTATTTTGAAGTTTTGGCAGAATTTCATGTTAGGTACATGAGGACCACGACACATATCTACGTATTCTTCGTGGTGGTATAATCCTGGGCGATCATCTTTTGCAATGTTCTCGTCCAAAATTTCAATTTTGTATGTTTCGCCACGCGCTTCAAACGTATCGCGAGCTTCTTGCCAGCTTACTGTTTTTTTCACTACGTCATAGTTTGTTTTTGCAAGTTGCAGCATACGCTTTTCAATGGCATCTAAGTCATCTTGTGACAAAGAATGATCTAAATCGATATCGTAGTAAAAGCCGTTATCAATAGTAGGGCCAATGGCCATTTTTGCTTCGGGGAAAAGTTGCTTAACCGCATGACCTATTAAGTGAGCACACGAGTGACGAATAATCTCAAGTCCGTCTTCATCTTTTGCTGTGATGATCTCAAGGCGTGCATCATCATTAATTAGCTCACACGCATCAACACGGTCGCCATTAACACGACCAGCAATGGTTGCTTTAGCTAGGCCTGGACCAATATCGTTTGCAACATCAAGGGTACTTACAGGGTTTTCAAAACTACGCTGACTGCCGTCAGGAAGGGTAATAACTGGCATTATAAATCCTTACATACAGTGGTGACACCTACAATGTATCACGTGTATTTTAAATAAAATTAAATGAGAATGACTCGACAACGCTCTTACGAATAAGCATTGACTATTTTTCGCCTAACAGGCTGATGTAGATGCTGAGTCTGCTCAACTACAAAAATATATTGTCGCGTGAGCGAGAAACAATTACAAGTTTAAAGGCGCTGTAATCAATGTTATTTTGCGTAAGTTTGTAAATATAAATAAAAACGATGACAATTTTGAGAAATGCATAGTAAGAATTCACCTTATTGCTTATTCTCGCAATTTATTCGATGTTGCGTATAATACGCAATAATTAAGTTTTATTAGAGAACAGCAATGAGAACATGTGGTGTAGAAATTACCGGTAGTGACGTACTACTTTGTATTTTAAGTAAAGATAACGACGTTTTTGATATTCGCGATGTGCGTCAAACACGTTTTACCTTAGGTAATGGTAACGACACTGAAATAATGCGCAAATTTCAATTTGATTTTGCAAAGCTAATGCAAGATTACCAAATTGACTCTGTTGCCATTCGCGAACGCCAACCAAAAGGTAAATTTGCCGGCAGTGCGAAAGGTTTTAAAATGGAAACCGCTATTCAGCTCATTGAAAACCTTGATGTTCGCGTATTCTCAACTACAGAGATTAAAGAGCAAGTTAAGCGTAACCCTATCCCAATAGCATTTGAGGAAACAGGCCTTAAAAAGTACCAAGAAAATGCATTTGTGAACGCCTACGTATACATAATGAAAAAAACGTATCGTAGTGACGAAATGTAATTTAAAACGTTTAAAGTTTTTTAAATTATGAACGCGCCAATATGGCGCGTTTTTTATTGCTACTATTTTACTGGCTATATCTTTACTTATAATACATTAGTCTAACCACCCTTCTTTTTGTCGACAATGTGTGTTTGTTTAGTTCCTAGTTTATGTAATACACACACATCGACACGGAGAAAAACATGCACACACAACATAAAACAGTTAAAGAAGTAGAAGTAATAAATTCACTACCGTTGTCCAAAAGCTATTTTAAAGGCTCACAAAATACAGCTTTAACCAATAAAACCATTGGTGCCTACTTCGACTTCATTGTCGACAAAAACCCTAACTCGCTTGCGGTAGTGGTCAATCATCAAAACATTCGTTTAACCTACAAAGAATTTCAAAAAGAGGTTAATCAACTCGCTATGGGGCTATTAGCAATCGGTGTTAAGCCAGGCGATCGGGTCGGAATATGGTCACCTAATAATATACAGTGGTGCTTAACTCAATTCGCTACCGCAAAAATTGGTGCCATTATGGTTTGCATTAACCCAGCCTATCGGCCAAATGAACTTCAATATGCATTAAATAGCGTTGAATGTTCAACACTCATTACCGCTTCACAATTTAAAGCCAGCAACTATATAGAAATGCTAAATAGTCTAGCGCCAGAACTTAAACATTGTGACAGTGGCAAGCTTTCAGCTAAAGCTCTGCCCAATCTTAAGAATGTAATTCGTATTGGTAATGAAGTAAGCGCTGGCATGTTTTCGTTTTCCGATATTATGCGTATGGCAACGCCAGCTCATGAGCTTGAACTTAATGCTATTGCTGCAAATTTAAATGCCGAACAGGATATAAATATACAATTTACTTCAGGCACAACAGGTAACCCAAAAGGCGCTACACTCACTCACAAAAACATATTAAATAATGCGCTTTTTGTTGGCGATTCTATGCATTTTACTGAGCACGACAAGCTTTGTATTCCAGTGCCTTTATATCATTGCTTTGGTATGGTTTTAGGTAGTCTTTTATGCGTTACAAAAGGCGCCGCAGCCATTTATCCGAGTGATTCGTTTGACGCCAAAACAACGCTTGATGTAATTGAACAAGAAGGCTGTACAGCATTGCACGGTGTTCCCACTATGTTTATTAGTCAACTTGAGCTCAGTACCTTTAGTGAATATGACTTGAGTACACTCAGAACCGGCGTTATGGCAGGCTCTACTTGCCCCGAACAAGTCATGCGAAAAGTTCAAACACAAATGAATATGCATCAGGTTTTAATTGCCTATGGGCAAACTGAATGCAGCCCAATCAATAATATAACCGAAACTGATTCATCAATAGAGCGCCAAGTAACAACCGTTGGCCGCGCCCTTGCACATACTGAGGTTAAAATTATTGATGAACTGGGTAACATTCAAAAAATAGGTTTACCCGGTGAAGTATGCTCCAAAGGCGTAGGAATAATGCGCTGCTATTGGAATGACGAAGAAAAAACAAAAGCCACAATAGATAGTGACGGCTGGCTTCATTCAGGCGATTTAGGTGTTATGGATAGCGAAGGATTTGTGAGTATTGTTGGGCGAATTAAAGACATGATTATCCGTGGTGGTGAAAACGTTTACCCTCGAGAAATTGAAGAGGTGCTTTATACTTATCCAGGCATACAAGACGCCGCTGTATTTGGTATCAGCGATGAAAAATACGGTGAAGAAGTGTGTGCGTGGATCCAACCAAAAGAAGATACAACACTCGATGAACAAGCGATCCGTGCATTTTTACATGACAAACTCGCCTACTTTAAAATGCCTAGGTATATTCGCTTTGTAGAAAGTTACCCTATGACAGTGACAGGCAAACTACAAAAGTTCAAAATGCGAGAACAAATGCAAGAAGTATTATCAAGTAAATTATTTTCATAATGTAAACTTGCCCAGCATGACACAATATAAATATTGGGCCATTTTTATATGTAATCTTTAATTACTTTATTTTTACCTGTATTTTTTGCTTTGTACATCGCTTTATCGGCTACAGATAGCAATGCTTTAATGTCTGGACAAAGGGCGGAAAAATCAGCTACGACAACGCCAGCAGAAACAGTTACACGTTTAAATGTTGAGTATTCGTGACTTATCGTATTTGTAGCAAAAAGATTGGGTAAATCATCAAGCCAGTCTAAATTATTTTGATCTAAAATTTTAACTAAGATAAATTCTTCACCACCAAATCTAACAACGATATCTGCCTGGAGTTTTTTTAATCGGCTCGCAACATCAATGAGTATGTTATCGCCATCTAAATGCCCGTAATTATCGTTATATTTTTTAAAGTCATCGATATCAACCATAGCAAGCGCTAGCGACTGAGATGGCTTTATTTGATTCATTAAGCGTTTACATTCTGAGTCAAAACTGTGTCTATTATATAACCCCGTTAGTTGATCAATGTTTGCTTTTTGTGTTTCAACAAGCTCAGCTTCATATTGTTTACGTAAAAGTATATCCAGTTGATATTGAATACACGCCATTACAATCACAATGCTAATGTAAAAGTAAAGGCTCCATATTATTGGCGTGGATGAAAACAAATGAACACTTAGAAGGCTTAACCCCGTAATTGTCCATAAAATAAGTTTATGGCCTAAATGAAGCATGGGTATTGCAGAAAAGGAAGCCACTACAAGCATAGGCCCTCCCTCGTTTAAATAACCATATAATCCGACAAAGGACCAAAATAAATACCCAAATAAAACACAAAATAAAACGCCATAAGCAAAACAACGATAATGTAAGTATTTTGCCTTTAATTTATTGTTTACATAAACCAATACAAACGACAAACAAACCATCGATAGTCTTAAAACATTAATGACAGAGTATAAAGATTGCTCATCATTCAACCACGAAAGAATAACCAAAATCGTTAAAAATAAAGCAGCTAAATACAAGGCTATATTAGCAAAGTGAACGGTGCTTTTATTAAGTTGATGCTGGAAGTCTTTTTCTTTGTCGGGTGGAAAATAAAATGTTGAGGGTATTAATTGCATTCTAAATTCCTTTTTGTATTTTCGTTACCTGGAAATAGCGAACTTAAAACGGATATGATTGTGTTTTTATGACACTTGGTTTTTAATGCACTTAGATTGGTTTAGCAAAGTTAACTTTTAAATATTATCGCTAAGTTAGATTAATTACAATCTTAGTAAACACTTATAATGACTGGCTTAAAAATGTTGTTTTTCACAACGTTTTTAAGCCAAAATAATTATTAGCAATTATTCAGGGCGGTGTTGTTGCTGTACACCGGTTAAAAATAAACGAAGTATTTGATCGTTACACACCCGGTAATGCTTGTTGTCTACTTTACGAGAAAACGCACTTAATTCGTGTTTGCTTAAATCAAAATCAACCAATGCAAGCGTGGCTATTACATCTTCAGCCTTCATGTTTAAAGCAATGCGTAACTTCATAAAAATAATATTATTATTGAGCTTACTCTCTGGTATTGGCTGCGCACCCTCGCGTTTACCTCGTTTGGTATTAATAAACCCGTTTAGGAAGGTTGCAAACTCAGTGTCTGAAATTTTAACAAACTCTTGCTCGCCCTCTTTTGTTAACCACGCAATGACTTGCTCTGTTTTTACTGTAGCCTCTACCGCAGCAAAAATGTCAACCACGGCAGTATTGGTTAAATTAAAGGTATAGCGAATACGGCGTAAAATATCGTTATTTGTCAAAATATAATCCAAAATAAGGGAAAGGCAACTAAGCATTATTTGCTCAGCTCTAATAGCTTGCCAGTTTATCAGTTTTAACAAACACTCCCTACTTTTAATTCATGTAGGGAGTAATCTAACAACCCTTCTAGACACCAAATACTTTTTAGCTATCAGCTATTAAAAATATAATATAAAAAAACATAAATATAGATCCAAATAACCACAATAAAGTCATTTTCAATAGTATTTTCTGTGACTTTTTATTAAGTACAAACTTCACATTATTAATATACTTGCTTCTGTCGCCTAAACAAATTTGGTTTAATATGACAATAGCAATACTAATAACTATACCACTCGTGCAAACAACAAGTTTTGACTGGCTCATAATAAAATCAATAGTAGCTGGGGATATTAACCCTAGCAGTGAAAGGCTGTTTATAAATATAATAAGAGAAAAAGCAAAAACACCATCAACGCCACTGGCCGTTTTAGAGCGTTTCCTAAGCCATTGTACATATACAAAGTGCATCGTTCTGTATGTAGCAAGCATATTAAATCCTTTTAATAGTTATATAAGTTTCTGAACATGGGTTATTTAGTTACCCAACACTTTTGCAGGGTCTACTCGTGTAGCTTGCCAAGCAGGGTAAATAGTGGCAAAAATTGCTAAGACAAAAGTGACTATTACAGTTATACCAATATCACTAAGTACTAATTTACTAGGTAAAAATTCTATAAAATAAACCCCTTCAAGCGGATTAGCACCCATTAGCTGGCTCAGCCAAGCAAATAATTCACTTATGTTTAATGCTAATACAACACCAATGAACGAGCCAAGTAAGACACCCACAAACGCTTGCGTTAATCCCTGCATTACAAAGGTTGCTAAAATAGTACTGTCTTTAGCGCCCATTGTTTTTAAAATTGCGATATTGCCTTCTTTTTCACGCACTTCCATGACAAGAGAAGACACAATATTAAAACTCGCAACAGCAATAATTAAAAACACAACAATATAAACAATGGTACGAACCATTTGTATATCTTGATATAAGCTACCTTGTGTTCTAAACCAACTAGAAATATAGACATAATCGCTAATGGTTTGCCCTACATTAAGCGCTATTTGATGCGCTGAAAACACATCATCAACACTTAACCTTAAACCTGTAACTTGGGTTTCGTCGTAGCCAAGTGTTTGCTGCGCTTTGCCCAAATGTATAAAAGCAGCCGTGCTGTCAATTGGGCCGCCCATTTCAATAACACCTGCAAGGCTCAGGGTAACGCGTTTAGGTGCTAATAACTGACCACCTGCTTGCCCAACCTGAGGAATTAGCAAAGTAATATTGTCGCCCACTTTTGCGTCAAGTTGCTTTACTATTTGTTGGCCTAAAATAACCTCTTCAGAGGATAATTGGCTTACTAATTTACCTGTTCCAAACTGGTTAACTGCAGAAACATTGCCCTCATAAGAAGGGCTAACACCGCGTATTTCGACCGCTTTTAATTGGCTTTTATACTGCGCCATACCATTAACCGCGATAAATGGGGCTGCTCCCGTTACATGCGGCTGACTTTCTATATTAGCTACTTTTAGCTGCCAATTAGCAATAGGTCTGCTTGGTGCAACATATTCAACCTGAGGTACTACGCTTAGTAAACGATGGACTAATTGTTGTTCAAAGCCATTAATTACTGAAAGGGCAACAATTAAAACAGCGACCCCCAATAAAATACCTATAGTAGACGCTTTAGCTATAAAACTAACAAACCCGTTTTTTTCGTCTTTATGACCTGAGTATGCTCTAAAACGTTTACTTAAAAATGCACTAAGCAACATATTGTGACTCTTTTACCGATAGTTTACCGTCATCTAAATAAGCTATTTTACCTAGTTTATCAGCAAGCTCTAAATCATGAGTTACCACTACAAAGCTCGTGTTTAAACTCTGGTTTAGCTCATTTATTAAATCATAAATTTTAATCGCATTTTGCTTGTCTAAATTACCTGTTGGCTCATCAGCAAGAACCAACGCAGGTTTAGTAACCAAAGCACGGGCAATAGCAACTCGTTGACGCTCTCCTCCTGAAAGTGCAGAAGGTTTATGATCACTTCGATGTGCAAGACCCACTTTTTCAAGCATGTCGAGCGCCTGTACTTTTGCTTCTTTTGCCGTTAAGCCTTTTATTAGCAAAGGCATTGCTACATTTTCTACAGCACTAAACTCCATCAATAAATGGTGAAACTGATAAATGAAACCTAAATTTTGGTTTCTAAAAGCTGCTTGTTCAGTACGAGATAACTTAGCAACTTCTTGATTTTTAATTTTCGCAATACCTGCAGTGGCAGTATCAAGCGTACCGAGTATATGCAAAAGCGTACTTTTACCAGAACCAGAACTACCTACAATAGCAAGCATTTCACCTTGCTGTAGCGCTAAATCCACGCCCTTTAGCACTTCAACTTGGTTGTTGCCATCTTGGTATACTTTGCTTAAATTTTCACAACTAATTACTAAATTATTCATAACGCAATACCTCTGCTGGTTTTACTTTTGCGGCTTTGCGCGCAGGATATAAGGTAGCTAAAAAGCTCATAGCAATACTGGCAAACGCAATTATTACTAAACTAAGCACATCAAATTTCACAGGTAGTTCAATGCCAGCAAGTAGACTCAGGCCAACTAATTCAAGAAGCTCATTTATGTATAAACTCAGTAGCACCCCAAAAAAAGCGCCGATTAATGTTCCAATAACGCCATTGTAAAGACCTTGAACCATAAATACTTTTTGCACCTGCGATGGTGTAAGCCCAAGTGTTTGAAGTATCGCAACTTCCCCTTGTTTTTCACTCACCATCATTGTTAAGGCAGATACAATATTAAACACAGCGACCAGTACAATAAGTGCAAGTAACATGGACATGATCCGCTTTTCCATTGCTACTGCGGCAAATAAAGTGCCTTGGCTGCTTCGCCAATCTGAATAGTTGTAACCTTTTAATATAAGTTGGCTTGCGTCCGTAAATTCGTCCAATTCAAAGGGTTCAAAAAGTGACACACTTAAATTTGGGGCAACATTTTTATTTAACTTTAAAACACGCTGAAGCGATGGCCCACTTGTGAAAGCGAGTGCCATGTCTATTTCAGAGCCCGTTTCGTATATTGCTGCAACTTTAAATAAACGCTGGCTAGGCACACGCCCCAAAGGAGTATAAGTAGATGCATTTGGCATGATCACACGAAGTTTATCACCTAAACCAACACCTAACTTCCGACTCAAATAGCGGCTTATAGCAATGTTATAATTACTATTAAGTACTGTTTGCCAATTGCCTTGTACTATTTTCTCAGTAACTTTGTATAACGCACCGTTATTGTCATATAAACCTTGCAGTAATACACCGTGAAGATCTTTATTGGTTTGCAAAATAGCTTCGCCTTGGCGATACAAATTAACATGTTTCACATAAGACGATTTAGTAAGAGCTGCCTTTAAACTCGTTATTTGCTCTGGGGTGTGCTGATCAGATTTAACTTCAATGTGCGGAATAAGGCCAAGCATATTAGTTTTTAAGCTATGCTCAAACCCATTCATTACACTGCTTACAGTAAATAAAGCCATTAAACCAATAGCAATACCGGCAATAGAAAAAAAAGAAATAAACGATATAAACGCATTCCCTTTTGAGGAGCGGCTGTATCTAAGTCCTATAAATAAGCTAACCGGTTGAAACATATAATTTAAAACATTTATGCTAAAAGTGTGGGGTTATAGTAGCACGAAGTTAGCACAATTGAATATGACCATAAATGTAAGAAATAATTTATAAATCTGAGACTTGGATGATTTTTCAGCAATTTATTTAGTGCAATTTATTCTTTAAGGCCAGCAACTAAATAGTCTAGCAATACACGTACATTGGTAGCTACAAACTGACGTGGTGGATAAACCCCCCACACACCTTCTTGCTTGGGTTGGTAAGACGTTAAAATAGGCACTAACTCACCACTATTAAGCTCATTATCTATATAATAATCAGGGAGTTGCACAATACCTAAGCCTTTTTTAGCGCCATCAACAAGTGCCCAACCACTGTTGCAATGTAATCTGCCAGCAATTTTAATGTGTTTTTCACGCTCATTTTCGTTTACACGCCAATAACTACTATTACCTACTAAACACTGGTGGTTATGTAGCTCACCTAAGGTATGTGGCTCACCAAAGCGCCTTAAATAAGAAGGCGATGCACACATAATAAAGCGCCGTTCACTTAATCTTCGCGCTTTTAAGCTCGAATCTTTTAAATGGCCTAACCTTATTGCTAAATCAAACCCGCCTTCAAGTAAATCTTCTTGTTCGTTACTTAGGTTTGCAATAACTTCAACATCGGGGTGATCGTGCATAAAATTGTGCACAATAGGCATAATAAAAGTTTCGCCGAACATTACCGGGGCTGTTAGTTTAATTTTTCCTTTAGGGGTTGTTTGATGTGATGCAAGGCCCTGCGTAGCATCGTCCATTGCATGCTGTAAGTGTTTTATTTGGTGTAAAAAAACCTCACCTTCTTTGGTAAGAACAACTTTTCGTGTGGTGCGCGTTAAAAGCTGGGTATTTAAACGTTGCTCAAGGGCGGTTACATGACGGCTAATATGCGCAACCGAAAGGCCCAATATCCTAGCTGCAGCAGTAAAGCTTCCTTCCTCACCGACTGCTATAAATTCGTCAATCCCATCCCAACGCGCCATTATTACCATACTGTAAAAGTGTTTTAATAAATAAGAGATTATCATTATATGAGAAACAAATACAATAGTCCCATCACCCAAACAAAATGGGTCTACAATTGATATTAAATAACACTACTAAGGATAAACACATGTCTGATTTTATTAAATCAAAAGCGGCGATTGCTTGGGGCCCTAACCAACCTTTAAGCGTTGAAGAAGTTGATGTAATGATGCCTAAAAAAGGCGAAGTAATGGTAAAAATTACTGCTACTGGTGTTTGTCATACCGATGCATTTACGTTATCAGGTGAAGATCCAGAAGGTATATTCCCAGCTATTTTAGGCCACGAAGGCGCAGGCGTTGTTTATGCCGTTGGCGAAGGTGTAACAAGTGTTGAAGTGGGGGATCATGTAATTCCACTTTATACCGCTGAATGTGGTGAGTGTAAAATGTGTACATCAGGCAAAACTAACCTTTGCTCTGCAGTACGCGAAACACAAGGTAAAGGTTTAATGCCAGACGGCACAACGCGCTTTTTTAAAGACGGCCAACCAATTTACCACTATATGGGTACGTCTACATTTTCTGAGTACACAGTACTTCCAGAAATTTCACTGGCCAAAGTAAACAAAGAAGCCTCTTTAGAAGAAATTTGTTTATTAGGGTGTGGTGTTACCACCGGTATGGGTGCTGTAACTAACACTGCTAAAGTAAAAGAAGGCGATACAGTCGCGATATTCGGCCTTGGCGGCATTGGTTTATCAGCCATTATTGGTGCAAAAATGGCGGGCGCGAGTCGTATTATTGGTGTAGACATTAACACCAGTAAATTTGACCTTGCTACTAAGCTTGGCGCAACCGACTTAATAAACCCTAAAGATTTCGACAAGCCAATTCAAGAAGTGATCGTTGAAATGACTGACGGTGGCGTTGATTACTCATTTGAATGTATTGGTAACGTTGATGTAATGCGCTCTGCCCTTGAGTGTTGTCATAAAGGCTGGGGGGAATCGGTAATTATTGGTGTAGCCGGTGCTGGCCAAGAAATTTCAACTCGTCCTTTCCAGCTTGTTACTGGTCGTGTATGGCGTGGTAGTGCATTTGGTGGCGTTAAAGGCCGCTCGCAACTTCCTGAAATAGTTGAGCGCTACATGGCAGGCGAATTTGCCTTAAACGACTTTATTACTCATACAATGAGCCTTGAAGAAATTAACGACGCATTTGATTTAATGCACGAAGGCAAGAGTATTCGTACTGTAATTCATTACTAAAAAGCACTTAGTAAACGACTTGATATAAAGCCGTAAAACTTGAATGTTTGCGGCTTTTAAGGATTATTATGTTAGAGAATATCTCAAGTACAAAAGTAGCCGGTGGTTGGCATAAGCAATACACTCACGCTGCAACAAGTACCCATTGCACAATGCGTTTTGCGGTATTTTTACCACCGGGTGCAAGTGAAACAAACAAAGTCCCTGTGCTTTATTGGCTATCGGGTTTAACCTGTACCGACGAAAACTTTATGCAAAAAGCGGGCGCATTTAAAAAAGCTGCCGAGCTGGGTATTGCAATAGTGGCACCCGATACAAGCCCGCGTGGCGATAACGTACCCAATGAAGATAGTTATGACTTCGCTCAAGGTGCTGGTTTTTATGTTAATGCTACGCAAGCGCCCTTCAACACACATTTTAATATGTACGACTATGTAGTTGATGAGCTACCAGCACTTATTGAACAGCATTTTCCGGTAACAAGTACTAAAGCCATTAGTGGTCATTCTATGGGTGGGCACGGTGCTTTAATGGTTGCTCTTAAAAACCCACAAGCCTATGTAAGTACCTCTGCGTTTAGCCCAATCGTTAACCCAATAAATTGCCCATGGGGCACAAAAGCGTTTAACGGTTATTTAGGCACTGACAAAGAGCTCTGGGCTCAATACGATACGTGTGAGTTGATGAAACTAGCAAAGCAGGACGATTACCTACCTATGCTAGTATCGCAGGGTGATGCCGATGGCTTTTTAGAGGAGCAACTTAAACCACAAAACCTAGTGGCTATCGCTCACGATAAGAGTTACCCGCTAACGCTTGAAATGCAAGAAGGTTACGATCATAGTTACTTCTTTATAAGTAGTTTTATTGACCAACACTTATTATTTCATAGTCAGTTTTTAACTGCGTAGTCCCGTTAGTGTGTAGTTCTGGCTTATTTAGTTCTACACACTCTTTTAAACTTTTACTCACCTTTCTACACACTTGGCGTTGTTGCTTATTCTCCAAACTGACAAAGTTGACTAATGCAGAATCAATTTTTAAACCTAATTTTGTAAAAGAAAACCCTTCTCTATCTTTTGGAATGGGTTTAAATGGATCTTTGTAAGGGTCTGAACGAGCTTTGTGAATCGCCCCGTGTTTGCCAGAGACTCAATAACTTGAGAAACTGGAACTATGAAAAAATCAAATCGCTATACATCAGAATTTCGTGAACGTGCAATTAGTC
>NZ_PNDV01000069.1:0-18927 GCF_005930865.1 Pseudoalteromonas sp. S554
AAAGATTCGTTTACTGCCAAAAGCAGATTTTTATATTATGTGGCCGTTGGAGAGAATAAAAACAGCCCAAACTAAGTCACCACCTAACTTGAACTGTTTTTCACACTGACAACATCTTCACACACAATATAAAGATTCTTTTATACATTTATTTGAGTCATAAAAACTAAATTGGTTTCAAACTTAGTTATTTAAATAAAAACTCAATTAGTCATTAAATGTTTTCGTTAAATAAACTTTATGTTGTTTCCTAAATTCAAACAAACGATAAAAATAAAACTGATAAGTGAAAAAATTTAAACCATAAAATTAAATAACAAAAAAGCCAACTCATTGATAATAAGTTGGCTTTTTCATTAATTTAATGTGAATTTTTTATGATTTATACAGTAAATAAATTAACTAAGTGTGAACTAAAAATTATTGTTCTTGTGTTTTTCTAAAAGTATCAACTACCCATTTAGCAAACAGATCTAGAGGGTGGTTGGCTACATTTGAGTCGTGTTGAACCAAATAATATTTATCTTTAGTCGTTAATGGCTGTTCAAACAATTTATATAACCATTGTTCGTCTAACCAGCTTTGGCTTATAGGTAGAGGAATAAGTGCAATCCCCATACCTTGCTGTGCGGCACGTGCAACACCAAACATACTATCTATCTGAATAATTTGCGTAGGCGAAAAATCATCTATGCCCACTTTTTCAGCCCACTGGTGCCATGCCCAAGGGCGTGCTTTGTGTAAAATTAGTGGTACTTGGTTCAGTGCTTGTAAATCGTTGTTTTTCCATTGTTCAAGTAATTTTTTATTACATGCAGGAATGTATTCTAAATTAAATAGCTCAGTGACTGCGCCCTCAGTTGGCTTACTTGACGAAAGCACAATAGACAAATCACTATGGCGGGTAAGTTCTTTACGTGTTTTAAGCGTGTCCATTTGCAAATTAATATTAGGATGCTGAGTGGTCCATTCGCTTAATTTTGGCATCAGCAATTCACTGGCAAAAAACTCGGGTAAAGTAATCGTGATATTTGTGTTTTGTTGTAATTGACTAAACTCATTAATGGTACCTTCTAACATAGTAATGATAGGGGAGATCGCATCAAAAAAGTTTTTTCCAGCCGTAGTTAGGCTAATCGAACGTGTTTTACGATGAAACAGCTCTATACCAAGTTGTTCTTCTAGTTGTTTTATTTGGTGGCTTACCGCCGACGGTGTTAAGTACAGCTCATTGGCTGCATGCTTAAAACTTAGGCTTCTTGCTGCAAAGCAAAAAGAACGAAGACCACGAATAGGAGTTTGCATGTTTTCCAGTGTTTAAATGTTTAGATTACCTGTACAGGCAAATATCGATCCAAATGTTATTATTCAATACTATCAATAACTTAATTATATTGATAGGGCAGCTTCACAATTTTGGTGCATCATAACAACAAATTAGTGCAATAGCTCTAGCTAAATAACACAGTATTTATGCATCTATTATAGATAATAATTTATTAAGCGTGTATTAATTAACCATAAAAATAGTATTGAAAGCAAAAAAAATCCCTCTTACGAGGGATTTTGGGTAACTCAGCGCCATTGGCACTGGGAATGAGGTCGGTACAGGGTAAAGTTAACTATATAATAATCTTATAAAACCATTTCTGGTACTTCACCGTCAACAAGTAATTTACCTGCTGTTTTGCTAATAATTTCATCTACAGATACACCAGGTGCACGCTCTATTAAATGAAATGCGCCGTCTTTAACTTCTAAAACGGCTAAATCTGTTACTATTTTCTTTACGCAATTTACACCGGTAAGCGGTAAACTACATGCTTCAAGAAGCTTAGATTCACCATGCTTACTGGCATGGGTCATTGTAACAATTATATTTTTTGCGCCAGCAACTAAGTCCATTGCGCCGCCCATGCCTTTAATAAGCTTTTTGGGGATCATCCATGACGCGATGTTACCGTTCTGGTCAACTTCAAAAGCACCAAGAACTGTTAAGTCTACATGACCACCCCGTATCATGGCAAAACTATCTGCACTATTAAATATGGCAGCACCTGTGGCTGCTGTCACGGTTTCTTTACCCGCGTTAATCATATCAGCATCAAGCTCAGCTTTAGTTGGGTATTGCCCCATACCTAATAGGCCATTTTCTGACTGTAGCATAACTTCAATATCATCAGGTACATAGTTTGCGACGAGTGTCGGAATTCCTATGCCCAAATTAACGTAGTAACCATCTTGTAGTTCTTGCGCAACGCGCATTGCAACTTGTTCACGTGATAATGCCATTACTTTGCTCCTGCTTAATCTCGTGTTGTTACACGTTCAATGCGTTTTTCAAAGTTACCTTTAATCACGCGATTTACATAAATGCCAGGGGTGTGGATTTGGCTTGGTTCAAGTTCACCCGGCTCGACGATTTCTTCAACTTCTGCCACAGTAATTTTTCCTGCTGTTGCAGCCATTGGGTTAAAGTTCATTGCTGTGTGTCTAAATACCAGGTTTCCATACCGGTCAGCCTTCCACGCTTTCACAATGGCAAATTCACCCGTGATAGACTCTTCTAAAATGTAAGGGCGACCATCAAATTCTTTTACATCTTTACCCTCTGCAACGGGCGTACCGTAACCTGTAGCGGTATAAAATGCGGGAATACCGGCACCACCAGCGCGCATTTTTTCTGCAAGTGTTCCTTGTGGCGTAAGCTCAACATCTATTTCGCCATTTAATAATTGCTGCTCAAATAGGGCGTTTTCTCCAACATACGAGGCAATTACTTTTTTTATTTGTTTATCTTGCAATAAAATACCTAAACCAAAATCATCAACACCGCAGTTGTTAGATACAACGGTTAACTCTTTTGTGTTCATCTTTTTAATTTGCTTTATTAAACCTTCAGGTATTCCACATAAACCAAAACCACCGGCAATAATGGTATCACCGTCTTTCAACCCTTCCATTGCAGCTTCGTAGCTTGAAACCACCTTATCAAAACCGGCCATGAGTCTCTCCTCATTGTGTGCTAAATTTTGTTAACTATTTACCTTCGTTTTACACTTACTTAAGTAATATATAGGCTAAAAAGTAGTTAACACGTAAGTGTGTCATTGTTGTTTTTTGTGCAGCGCTACAGAAACTTTACTTACTGGCGTTTTGTTAAGCGCATCAGTAATGGCCCAACCTGCATCAACAAGCCTTTGTAAATCAATTCCATGGTTTATGCCAAGGCCATCAAGTAAGTAAACGACATCTTCAGTGGCAACATTTCCTGACGCGCCTTTAGCATAAGGGCACCCACCAAGGCCGGCAACTGCTGCGTCAACCGTTGATATTCCTAGGCTTAGCGCTGCGTAAATATTTGTGAGCGCTTGCCCGTAGGTATCATGAAAATGCACTGCAAGCCGGTTGCTGTCTATGTGCATTAAAAGTAATTCTATGAGTTGAGTTACTTTTTTTGCAGTACCTACGCCAATCGTGTCTCCAAGGCTTACTTCGTAACAGCCTAAATCTAATAGCTTTTGTGTTACATCAAGCACAGCCTTAGCGTCTATGTCTCCTTCGTAAGGACAGCCAAGTACACAACTTACGTAACCACGAACACGGATATTATGCTCTTTTGCAAAGTTCATAACTTCACTGAAGCGTGTGATACTTTCGTCAATAGAGCAGTTGATGTTTTTTTTACAGAACGACTCGCTTGCGGCTGTAAAAATTGCAAACTCTTTAATACCAGCGTCATGGGCCGCGTGCGCACCTTTCAAGTTTGGTGTCAGCGCGCTTAAGTTAATATTCGGTAAGTTAAGTGCGTTAATCACATCTGCCGAATCTGCCATTTGTGGCACCCATTTAGGGGATACAAACGCACCTGCTTCTATATCTTTTAAACCGGCTTGTGCAAGGGCATTAATCAGTGAAATTTTATCCTGAGTATTTACCACCCCCTCGCTTTGTAAGCCGTCACGCGCTCCCACCTCAACAATACGAACTGAATCAGGAAAGGCACTCATCAGACACCTTCCTGCTGTGTGGTATCTTTAACAATGGCGAGTAGGGCACCGTGAGATACCAATTCACCTTCACCAAAACAATAGCTTTGTAAAATGCCATCGTGTGGCGCATTGAGGGTGTATTCCATTTTCATAGCTTCAATGATCACAACAGGATCGCCTTTGCTAATCGTACTGCCAACATTAACCAAATGTTTAACCACGGTGCCATTGAGTGGTGCTGCTAGTGGCAATGCATCACTTTCATGTGAACTTATGTAATGTTTATTAATGAGTTCAAGGTTAATTTGTAGTGCTTTATTCATAACCGTAATAGCGTCATTACAGTGTGAGACATGCGCAATATGCTTATTGCCATCAATAAATACAGTACAAACGCCTTTAATGACTGTCCCTTGAAGATTAAATACCGTGTTGTTATGGGTAATGTTGAACCCTTCAGATGTTTTAATCGCACTCAGCTGTAAATCTTTAAAGGGCACTTTAATGATGCGTGGAGAATTTAAGTTAAATCCGTTAAGTTGCTGCCAAGGGCTACCATTGCTTTGCTGAGCTTGCTCATTATTCAAAGAGCATAAGTACGCAAATGCACCTATGAGCTCACTAGATTGTAAAAGCGCACTATCAACAGCAACTAAAGAGTCGCCTTGCTCTGCAATAAAGTGTGTACTTGGCGCGCCCTGGTTAAAAGTAGGGTGATTAGCTAAGTTACTTAAAAAGCCAATGTTGGTACTAAAACCCGCTAAATGAAATTCCCCAAGAGCTTGGCGTAAACGCCCTAATGCTTGCTCGCGGTTATCATCATGTACTATAAGCTTTGCAATCATTGGGTCGTAATAGGGGCTGATTTCATCGCCTTGTGCAATGCCGGTATCTATGCGTACAAACTCACTATTAAGCGGAGTATTTAACGATTCAATTACGCCAGAACAAGGAATAAAGTCGTTGCTTGGATCCTCTGCGTAAATTCGCGCTTCAAAGCTGTGGCCTTGTAGTTGTATGTCAGATTGCGTTAAAGGCAAGGTATCCCCGGCTGCTATATTGATTTGCCAATTAACTAAATCTACACCGGTTACCATTTCGGTTACTGGGTGTTCTACTTGTAGGCGTGTGTTCATTTCCATAAAGAAAAACTCATCGCCACACAGTAAAAACTCAACAGTACCTGCACCGCGGTAATTTATAGCCAAAGCACAGCGTACTGCGGCTTCACCCATTTCTTTTCGTAATGTGTCACTTAAACCCGGAGCTGGCGCTTCTTCAATTACTTTTTGATGACGACGTTGTAAAGAACAATCTCTATCACCTAAATAAACACAGTTACCGTGATTATCTGCAAACACCTGTACTTCAACATGGCGAGGCTGGTTAACATAGCGCTCTAGCAGTACTAAGTCATTACCAAAGCCTGCTATAGCTTCACGCTGTGCGCCTTCAAGAGCACTCATAAAATCTTTAGCTTGCTCAACAACGCGCATACCTTTACCACCGCCCCCAAAAGCCGCTTTAATCAGTACGGGATAACCAATTTTTTCGGCCTCAGATTGTAAAAAGGCAGGGTCTTGATTATCACCATAATAGCCTGGCACTAACGGTACATTTGCTTCAGCCATTATTTCTTTAGCGCGGGTTTTAGATCCCATGGCTTCTATGCTGCTTGCAAGTGGGCCAATAAACGCAATGTTGTTAGCCTCACAGGCTTTAGCGAACTCGCTGTTTTCAGATAAAAAACCATACCCAGGGTGAATACAATCTGCACCACTATTTTTTGCTACTTGTAAAATTTTATCGGTTACAAGGTACGAGTCTTTACTCGGAGCAGGCCCAATATGGTAAGCTTCATCAGCCATTTTTACATGTTGTGCGTGTTTGTCGACGTCAGAATAAACGGCTACAGTCGTCAACCCCATTTGCTTTGCACTGCGCATAATACGGCACGCAATTTCACCTCGGTTGGCAATGAGTATCTTTTTTAAAGTGTGTGTGTTCATAATTAATCCTACAGTTGCCAAGCGGGTGGGCGTTTATCAAAAAAAGCACTAAGCCCTTCTTGGCCTTCATCAGATACACGGATCTTTGCAATCCGTTCGGCCGTAAGCTCAATAAGTTGTTCACTAATAGGCTTGTTTGCTACATCATTAATTAAAGCTTTAGCGGCTTTGACTGCAACAGGGCCGTTATCAATCAGTGTTTGCAACATGTTATCAAGCGCACAGTCTAAATTGCCGGTTACTTGATGAACTAATCCTAGTTGTTTGGCTGTGTGGGCATCAAACACCTCAGCAGTTAAAAAATATCTGCGAGCAGCACGCTCACCTATGGCTTTAATTATATACGGGCTAATTACCGCAGGAATAAGCCCAAGTTTCACTTCACTTAAGCAAAACTGAGCATCATCTTTACACAGTGCAATATCGCAACAGGCAATTAAGCCTAACGCACCACCAAATGCAGCGCCCTGAACAGCACACACGGTTGGGTGAGGGCTGGTGGCTAAAACCTGCATTAGTTTTGCAAGTTGCATAGAGTCGGCCAGATTATCGGCGTAATTGTTATCAGCCATGGATTTCATCCAAGCTAAGTCTGCCCCGGCTGAAAAGTGTTTGCCTTCTGTTTTTAACACAAGCGCTTTTATATCGAGCGTATTAGCATGTTCAATGCATTGAATTAATTCGTGTATTACTTCGCTATTAAATGCGTTTCTTTTTTCAGGGCGGCTTAAAACAAGTACAGCCACATTAGATTTTGTTATTTGTAGTGTTACTGACATTTACTGCGCTCCGGTTACATTCTAAATACGCCAAATTGAGAATCTTGCGCTGGTGCATTCTTAGCAGCACTTAAGGCAAGTCCTAATACGTTACGTGTGTCGGCTGGGTCAATAATACCGTCGTCCCACAAACGCGCGCTGGCATAATATGGGTGGCCTTGCTCCTCGTATTGCTCAATGATTGGCTTTTTAAACTCGCCAATTTGCTCATCGGTCATACTTTGGCCTTTTCGCGCTAAGCCGTCTTGCTTAACTTGGGCCATTACCCCTGCGGCTTGCTCGCCGCCCATGACTGAAATACGGGCATTAGGCCACATCCACATCATGGTGGGTTCAAATGCGCGGCCACACATACCGTAGTTACCAGCGCCATAAGAGCCGCCAATTAGTACCGTAAATTTAGGTACATCGGCACACGAAACCGCCATCACCATTTTAGCTCCGTGTTTTGCTATACCTTCGGCTTCGTATTTTTTACCTACCATAAAGCCGGTAATATTTTGTAAAAAAACCAATGGGATATTGCGTTGTGCACACAGTTGAATAAAGTGTGCGCCTTTTTGAGCAGACTCGCTGAATAAAATGCCGTTATTAGCCACTATGCCAACAGGGTTACCGTAAATGCTTGCAAAACCAGTTACCAACGTTTCACCAAAGTAGCGTTTAAATTCATCAAACGATGAATCATCAACTGTTCGGGCAATGACTTCTCGTACGTCAAATGGCTTTTTAAGGTCGGTACCTACAATGCCGTAAAGTTCGCTTATATCGTACCGAGGCGCTTTTATATCTTTTAATAACGGTGCAGTAGGGCGTGTGTAATTAATGCGTTCAATACATTGGCGCGCAATAGACAGTGCATGCTCGTCGTTTTCAGCAAAATGGTCAGCCACCCCTGATGTTTTACAATGAACATCAGCACCACCAAGCTCTTCGGCCGTTACTTCTTCACCTGTTGCCGCTTTTACAAGCGGCGGGCCTGCTAAAAATATGGTGCCTTGTTCTTTTACTATTATGCTTTCATCTGCCATAGCCGGTACATAAGCACCACCAGCAGTACATAACCCCATTACCACTGCAATTTGAGGAATGCCTTTACCTGACATTCGAGCTTGATTGTAAAAAATACGGCCAAAATGTAATTTATCGGGAAATACATCATCTTGCTCAGGTAGGTTAGCACCGCCAGAATCAACCAAATAAATACACGGTAAATGGCATCGATCTGCAATGTCTTGTGCTCGCAAATGTTTTTTAACAGTAAGCGGAAAGTAGGTGCCGCCTTTAACCGTGGCATCGTTTGCAATGATCATGCATTCAATGCCTTTTACACGGCCAATACCAGCTACGACACCTGCGCACGGGATAGCTTGCTCATAGACGCCAAATGCAGCGAATTGAGAAATTTCTAAAAATGGTGAACCTTCGTCAATTAGCGTACTAATACGATCGCGTACAAATAATTTACCGCGACCTTCGTGGCGCTCTTTTAAAGCAGTCCCACCACCTAAGCTTATTGTGGCAACTTTATCGCGTAAATCATCCACTAGCGCCGACATGTTTTTATGATTTTGCACAAAAGTAGGATCGTGTGGATTAACGCTCGATTTTAAAATCGTCATAATCTAATCCTTAGCGGCTTTCAGTGAAAAGTTCGCGACCAATTAGCATGCGGCGAATTTCAGACGTGCCGGCGCCAATTTCGTATAGTTTAGCGTCACGTAGTAATCGACCCGTTGCGTATTCGTTTATGTAGCCGTTTCCACCTAGTATTTGAATCGCATCCAGTGCCATTTTGGTTGCCAATTCGGCGGCATATAAAATGGCGCCAGCAGCATCTTTACGTGTAGTTTCACCGCGGTCACAGGCTTTAGCTACCGTGTAAACGTATGAACGGGCAGCGTTCATTTGTGTGTACATATCGGCAATCTTGCCTTGAATAAGCTGAAATTGCCCAATTGGGGTATCAAACTGCTTACGCTCATGAATGTAAGGCACAACAATATCCATACATGCTTGCATAATGCCAAGGGGGCCTGCTGCCAATACAACACGCTCGTAATCTAGGCCGCTCATAAGAACTTTTACGCCTTCGTTTAAGTTACCTAAAATGTTTTCTTCAGGCACTTCACAGTTTTCAAATACTAACTCACAGGTGTTTGACCCACGCATGCCAAGTTTGTCTAGCTTTTGTGCGGTTGAAAAACCAGGGAACGTCTTCTCTACTATAAATGCAGTAATCCCTTTAGCACCGGCGTTTAAATCGGTTTTAGCGTAAATAACCAGTGTGTCTGCATCCGGCCCATTGGTGATCCACATTTTATTACCGTTCAAAATGTACTTATCGCCTTTTTTCTCAGCTTTAAGTTTCATCGATACCACGTCAGAGCCCGCATTAGGCTCACTCATAGCAAGCGCACCAATGTGTTCACCGCTGATAAGTTTTGGTAGGTATTTTTCTTTTTGTGCTTGTGAACCATTACGGTTGATTTGATTAACACACAGGTTTGAATGCGCACCGTAGCTCAAGCCAATAGATGCACTTGCGCGGCTAATTTCTTCCATTGCTATAACATGCTCTAAATAGCCTAAGCCAGCACCACCAAACTCTTCAGGAACGGTCATGCCTAACACGCCCATTTCGCCCATTTGCGGCCAAAGTTGATTTGGAAATGTATTGTCAATGTCGGTTTGTTCAGCTAGTGGCGCAATTTCTTGGCTTGAAAAACTATTTACATGGTCGCGGATCATATCGGCGGTTTCGCCAAGACCAAAGTTCATCTCTTTATAAAGTGAAATAGTGCTCATGATTCATTCCTGTGTGAGTGTGTGTTATCAGTGTGTTTTTATTTTAAAAATAAACTACTCGTCTATTTTATTCAGTGTGTCTCTACAGCGTCGTTCCGCAGTAACCAGTTCCATTAGGACAACTTTAATATCATCCATTTGCTGCGAAAGGTCGGCTTTTTTCTCTGAAATCAGATCTAGCATAGTGACTAGTTGTTTAGCACTTGATTTATCAGCGTCGTACAGTTCAAACAAACGGCCCGTTTCGGCAAGCGTAAAGCCTAAGCGTTTACCCCGTAAAATGAGCTTTAAGCGCACTTTGTCGCGCTTTGAGTAAATACGTGTTTGCCCATTACGCTCAGGTGATAAAAGCCCTTGGTCTTCATAAAAGCGTATAGAGCGAGTTGTAATGTCAAACTCTTTAGCTAAATCGCTAATGCTAAAAGTTTGTTCATTACTGGTCGGCATAGTGGCGGAACTTGCAAAGTTTGTTTGATTATCTGGTTTCATAATTGTAATTACCTCATTCGAATAACTCCAATATAAGTGAAGTTTACGTAAAGGTAAAGCGCTGGCTGGTGTGAAATAAATATAAGCGAAGTGGTTTGCAGTATTTGTAATTTAAATTATTTAATTACAATGACTTAATTTTAACTTAGATTGTAAGAGCCAAAGGTGGCAAAGAAACCTTACAGATAAGAAAGTATAATTTTAACGGTTTTTAGTTGACGTTAGCGTAAACGTTAGTATTGTGTATGGTTATTAAATAATAATTTAAAACACAATTAATAGAGTAAATATTCTAACAACTATTTACCCTTAAATACAATGGAGTTAGCTATGTCTTTAGAATCAGTGGTAATTGTAGCAGCAAAACGTACGCCTATGGGTGGCTTTATGGGCGGGCTAAGCGATGCTCAGTCTACTGAATTAGGTGCAACGGCTATTAAAAGTGCATTAGCGCAAACTGGTTTAAACACCGATGCAATTGACGAAGTAATTATGGGCTGTGTACTCCCTGCTGGTTTAGGTCAAGCGCCAGCTCGTCAAGCTATGTTAAAAGCAGGGCTAGCATTAAGCACGGGGGCTACCACCATTAATAAAGTATGTGGTTCAGGTTTAAAAGCCGCCATGCTTGCTAACGATTTAATTAAAGCAGGCTCTATAGAAACAGCGATTGCTGGTGGCATGGAAAGTATGACCAATGCCCCTTACTTTATTCCAAAAGCGCGTGGCGGAATGCGAATGGGCCATGGCGAAATCAAAGATCACATGATGAGTGATGGCCTTGAAGATGCATACGACAATAAAGCCATGGGTTGTTTTGCACAAGATACCGCCGACGAATATGGCATTGGCCGTGAGCAAATGGATAATTTTGCACTCAGCTCATTAAGTAAAGCTAATGCCGCAATTGCAAACGGCAGCTTTGAAAACGAAATAGCACCGCACACAATTCAAACACGAAAAGGCGATGTAACGGTATCGGTTGATGAGCAACCAGGTAATGCACGCCCAGAAAAAATCCCAAGTTTACGTGCAGCCTTTAAAAAAGACGGCACTATAACAGCTGCTAACTCATCATCTATTTCGGATGGTGGCGCAGCCCTCGTTTTAATGACTGAGTCAAAAGCAAAAGCACTCGGTTTAACACCCCTTTGTAAAATTGTAGCGCACAGCACACATTCTCAAAAACCGAGCGAATTTACGGTAGCACCAGTAGGTGCAATGAACAATGTGCTCGAAAAAGCCGGTTGGACAACAACTGATGTAGACCTTTGGGAAATTAACGAAGCTTTTGCCATGGTAACAATGCTTGCAATAAACGAGCTTAAGCTTGATGAAAGCAAAGTAAATGTTAACGGTGGGGCATGTGCACTTGGCCACCCAATTGGTGCCAGTGGCGCACGTATTTTGGTTACGCTTATACACGCTCTTAAAAACCGAGGCCTTAAAAAAGGCGTTGCTTCTTTATGTATTGGTGGCGGTGAAGCCGTTGCAATGGCAGTAGAAGCTTACTAAGTACCAATCACATTAAAAATACGCAGCAACATAACAATAATAAAGCTGCGTTATTTTTAAAACTAACACACTAATACAATAGGATTTAACCATGCACCAAGTTCCACTATTAATAGATGGCGAATTTATTCAATCGGCTTCAAAAGAATTAATCGATGTTATAAACCCAGCAAACCAAGAGGTTTTAGCGCAGGTTCCGTGTACCACCGATGAAGAAATGGATGCGGCAATTGCTTCAGCCTCTGAAACATTTAAAACATGGAAAGATGTGCCAATTACTGAGCGTGCCCGCATTATGATGAAATACGCCGCGCTTTTAAAAGAACACCATGACGAACTAGCCACTATTATTTGCCACGAACTAGGTAAAACCTTTGAAGATGCTAAAGGTGATGTATGGCGAGGTATTGAAGTTGTAGAACAAGCAGCTAATGCACCTTCGCTGATGATGGGCGAAACAATGGAAAACGTAGCGCGCAAAATCGATACTTATTCTTACATGCAGCCGTTGGGTGTATGTGCAGGTGTTACGCCGTTTAACTTTCCGGCAATGATCCCACTTTGGATGTTTCCACTGGCAATAGTATGTGGTAACACATTTATATTAAAACCATCAGAGCAAGACCCACTAACGCCAATGCGTTTAGCTGAGCTATTTATTGAAGCGGGTGCACCTAAAGGCGTTCTGCAAATTGTACATGGTACAAAACCGCAGGTAGACCGGTTATTAGAAGATAAAGCCGTTCGTGCTATTTCGTTTGTAGGCTCGTGTGGTGTAGGTGCCTATATTTATTCAAAAGGCACACAAAACCTTAAGCGTGTTCAAGCCTGTGTAGGTGCAAAAAACCATATGGTAATTATGCCAGATGCGAGTAAATCGCATGTTGTAAATAACCTTGTTGGTGCATCTGTTGGTGCCGCAGGCCAGCGTTGTATGGGTATTTCGGTAGCTGTATTTGTCGGTCAAGCAAGTGAATGGGTAGATGAAATAAAAGCAGGCTTTCAAAAAGTACGCCCAGGTTTATGGGATGATAAAGACGCAGCCTACGGCCCACAAACGTCAAAAGCAGCAAAAGAGCGAATTTTATCGCTTATTGCAAGCGGTAAAAAACAAGGCGCGACCTGTTTAATAGATGGCTCTGACTTTACTGTAGAAGGTTACGAGCAAGGTAACTGGGTTGGCCCAACTTTATTTACCGACGTTACAAAAGAAATGGACTTATACAAAGAAGAGATTTTTGGTCCTGTTTTGGCTTGTATGTTTGTAGACACATTAGAAGAAGCTATCGCCTTAATTAACGAAAGCCCTTACGGTAATGGCACCTCGCTATTTACTTCAAGCGGTGCAGTTGCACGTAAATTCCAACACGAAATAGAAGTAGGCCAAGTAGGTATTAATGTTCCTATTCCTGTGCCATTGCCGTTCTTCTCATTCACGGGGTGGAAAGGCTCTTTTTATGGCGATACTCATACGTATGGTAAGCAAGGTATTCGTTTTTACACAGAAACCAAAACCATTACCTCACGTTGGTTTGAAGACGATATAGCGTCAGGCCCAAATATGAGCATTAACTTAAAATAATTAATAAACACACACAAAAAATAATAACAAAGACGGGCGCGAAGGTTTTTCACACACATAAATATGCCTTCGCCGCTCTTCACTCACAATCCCAATACGGGAAAACCGACAACACACAACTAAAGAGGTCTATCATGGACTTTAACTTATCAGAAGACCAACAAGCCTTTGCACAAACTGCTCGCCAATTTGCCGAGTCAGAGCTTGCACCTCATGCGGCTAAATGGGATCGCGAACATATTTTTCCTAAAGATACGATAAAAGCAGCCGGTGAGTTAGGCTTTTGTGGTTTATACACACCAGAGGACGCGGGCGGCCTTGGTTTATCACGTTTAGACTCAAGCATTATTTTTGAACAACTTGCACTAGGGTGTACGGCAACCACTGCCATGCTAACTATTCATAATATGGCTACCTGGATGGTTGCAAGTTTTGGTACAGACGCAATAAAAGATCAATATGTAGACCAATTAGTTATGGGTGAGTTATTAGCATCATACTGCTTAACCGAGCCTGGTTCTGGTTCAGATGCAGCTTCACTTAAAACAAAAGCAGTACGCGACGGCGACGAATACGTTATTAACGGTTCTAAAATGTTTATATCGGGCGCAGGCGAAACCGAAGTGCTAGTGGTCATGGCGCGCACTGGTGGCGAAGGCGCTGCGGGTATTTCTGCGTTTGTTGTACCGGCCGATGCAAAAGGCGTTGAATACGGCAAAGCAGAAGAAAAAATGGGGTGGAACGCACAGCCTACACGACTAATAAGCTTTGAGGACGTTCGTATTCCTGCACATAACTTACTTGGTGCAGAAGGCGAAGGTTTTAAGTTTGCAATGCAAGGCCTAGATGGCGGGCGCATTAATATTGCCACCTGTTCAATTGGTACCGCACAAGCAGCCTTAAATACAGCACGTGAATACCTCAAAGAGCGCTCACAATTTGGTAAACCGCTGGCTGCGTTTCAGGCTTTGCAATTTAAAATTGCAGATATGAACACAGAGCTTGTAGCGGCGCGCCAAATGGTAAGGCTTGCGGCATTTAAACTTGATACTGGCGACAGCGAAAAAACCACTTATTGTGCTATGGCCAAACGCTTTGCAACCGATGTTGGTTTTACAGTGTGTAATGAAGCACTTCAAATACATGGTGGTTATGGTTACATAAAAGAATACCCACTAGAGCGCCATGTACGTGACGTGCGCGTTCATCAAATTCTTGAAGGCACAAACGAAATAATGCGTGTGATTATTGCGCGTCGAATTTTAGCTGAATCAGCAAGCGAAATATTATAAGGAGCACGGTATGTCTGAATCAAAACCAAGCATTGAGTTAACAACCGAAGGCCATGTTGCTATTTTAACAATGTCTAACCCGCCAGCGAATACCTGGACAAAAGACACCTTAATTGATTTAAAAAATAAAGTTAACGCGCTTAATAACAATAAAAACATTTATGCCTTAGTGCTAACGGGTGAAGGCGATAAGTTTTTTAGCGCAGGCGCCGACCTTAATGTATTTGCAAGTGGTGACAAAGGTATTGCTGCAGACATGTCGCGTGTATTTGGCGAAGCGTTTGAAGCATTAACTAATTTTAGAGGCGTGTCGGTTGCTGCCATTAATGGCTATGCGATGGGCGGCGGTTTAGAGGTTGCATTAGCGTGTGATATACGCATTGCTGAACAACAAGCGCAAATGGCACTCCCTGAGGCAAAAGTCGGTTTATTACCGTGTGCAGGTGGCACGCAAAATTTAGCATGGTTAGTGGGCGAAGGCTGGGCTAAACGCATGATTTTGTGCGGCGAGCGCTTAAAAGCTGATAAAGCACTACACATTGGTTTAGTCGAGGAGGTTGTTGGCCAAGGTGAGAGTTTTGCTGCTGCGCTTAATCTTGCAAACCAAGTAAGCGAGCAAAGCCCTAGCTCGGTTGCGGCATGTAAAACATTAATTCAAAAAGGGCGCCACCAACCCATGGCGAGCGTTTTACCATTAGAGCGCGAACTATTTGTTGGTTTATTTGATACTGATGATCAAAAAGAAGGCGTAAATGCCTTTTTAGAAAAGCGCAAAGCAGAATGGGTAAATGGCTAATGAGTGATTTAACCTTATTAAATAAAGCGGATGATTCAGTACTTTTTGAGACGGCAACCGCAGCCAACGGCCGTTTAATTGGGCTTATTACACTAAACGCACCTAAATCGTTAAATGCGCTTAATTTTAACATGATCAAATTGCTTACTCCTCAACTAAAGGCATGGGCAAACGACGATGCCATCGCAATGGTTATTTTAAAAGGGGCAGGAGAAAAAGCGTTTTGTGCTGGTGGCGATGTAGTAAGTCTTCATCATGCAATGGCACAAGGTGAACCAACAAGTTTAGTTGAAGAGTTTTTTACCCAAGAATATAAGCTCGATTACCTTATACATACCTACGTTAAACCTATCCTTGTTTGGGGAAACGGGATTGTAATGGGAGGCGGTTTAGGGCTAATGGCTGGCGCAAGCCACCGTGTTGTTACCGAAACCTCACGTATTGCAATGCCAGAACAAACAATAGGTTTATACCCCGATGTAGGCGGCAGCTATTTTTTGCATAAAATGCCCAAAAGTGTTGGCTTGTTTTTAGGGTTAACGTCAGCGTCTATTAATTGCGACGATGCATGTTTTGTATCACTTGCTGATCACTTTATTGACAGCGGTAAATACAACGACATGCTAAACACTATTTTAGCTACAAGCTGGAGTAAGAGTGCAAGCGAAAACCACACGGTGCTAACTAATTTATTGAATGAGTTAAACGCGCAATCTGCCGATATGCCAATAGGGAACGTTAGCGCTAATTTAAAAACAATTCAAACACTAGGTAGTTTTGCCTCATTGCAAGAGCAAGTTGATTACCTATTAAGCTTAAGCACCGACGACAAGTGGTTACAACGTGCGCAAAAATCGTTAAAACATGGGTGCCCACTCAGCTGTGCATTGGTCAGTGAGCAGCTTAAAGCAAGTGAAGGTAAAACCCTTTTAGACTGCTTTAAAATGGAACTAGGCATGTCGGTAAGAGCCGGTGAAGTAGGTGAGTTCCAAGAAGGCGTTAGAGCACTGTTAATCGATAAAGACGGCGCTCCCAATTGGCAATACCCAACACTCCATGATGTGCCAAGTAGCGTAGTTAATAGCTTTTTTGATAATCGTTACGGCACTAGTCACCCACTTGATGGCCTAGACACGGCAACACAAAAATAAAGGAAAGACGATGACTAAACTTAATATTGGTTTTATCGGATTAGGAAACATGGGCGGCCCTATGGCGGCAAATTTAGTAAAAGCGGGGCACACAGTCACTGTTTTTGATTTAAACCAGTCGGTCGTAAGTGAGCTTGCTAGCCAGGGTGCTAAAGCGGGCGTTGATGCAGCGCAATGTGCCACCAATGCCGACGTTCTGATCAGCATGTTACCTGCAGGCAAGCATGTTAAATCGTTATACTTAGGTAATAACGATAACAATGGACTAATTGAGGTTTTAAGCAAAAATACCTTAGTGATTGACTGCTCTACAATTGATGCCGAATCGGCACGCGTTGTTGGAAATGCACTTGACGAGCAAGGTATACGGTTTGTTGATGCACCGGTTTCAGGTGGTGTAGCCGGGGCAACGGCAGGAACGCTTACGTTTATCGTGGGTGGTGAACAAACCGCATTCGAAAAAGCAAATACCGTATTAGTAGATATGGGTAAAAACATATTTCATGCTGGCGATATTGGTGCAGGTCAAGTTGCAAAAATATGCAACAACATGCTGCTTAGCATATTAATGGCAGGCACAAGTGAAGCCATTCAAATGGGTATTAATAACGGGTTAGATCCAAAAGTGCTGAGCGATATTATGACTGCAAGCTCAGGTCGAAATTGGACATTAGAGTTATATAATCCGTGTCCAGATGTAATGGAGACAGCACCGGCTAGTAATAATTATAAGCCAGGTTTTATGGTTGACTTGATGGCAAAAGATTTAGGTCTTGCCATGGAAGCAGCTCAGCAAAGTAATTCATCAACGCCAATGGGTTCAATGGCAAAAAACTTGTACACTATGCTTCAGCATCAAGGTGCAGGCAGCGATGACTTTAGCGCCATATTTAAATTGTTTTCGAAGTAGGAGTAAACCGTGGAAATTAAAAATAATACGGTAGTAATCACAGGTGGGGCGCAAGGTTTAGGTTTCGCTATGGCGCAAAAGTTTGCAGCTATGGGCGCAAATATTGCACTTATTGACATGGCACAAGATTTATTAAACAACGCATGCGAGCAACTAAACCAGCTTGAAGGCGTAAAAGGTATAATTAAAGGCTACGCTGCTAATGTGACGGTTGAAAGTGAAGTAGAAAGCGTATTTAGTACTATTAACAATGATTTTGGCCGCATTAGTGTGCTTATTAACAACGCTGGTATTTTGCGTGACGGCATGTTCATAAAAGCTAAAGACGGAAAAGTGGTTAAAAAAATGTCGCTAGAGCAATTTCAATCAGTGATTGACGTTAATCTTACCGGCGTATTTTTAGCAGGGCGCGAAGCTGCAAGCCACATGATTGAATCAGGCAAAGGCGGCGTAATAGTAAATATGTCGAGCGTAGCGCGGGCAGGTAACATAGGCCAAACAAATTACGCGGCATCAAAAGCCGGTGTAGTGGCATTAACCACTACATGGGCTAAAGAACTTGGCCGTTTTGGTATACGCGTAGGCGCTATTGCACCAGGTGTAATAAGCACCGCCATGACCGACGCCATGAAGCCAGAAGCTAAACAGCGTATGCTGGCAGTAACACCCGTAGGGCGCTTAGGTGAAAGCGACGAAATTGCCCATACCGCACAGTACATAATCGAAAACGACTTTTTCACCGGTCGCGTGGTTGAAATAGACGGCGGTATTCGTTTGTAAATTAAGTTTTTTACGCTTGAATTTAAAAAGCATGGCGCTTATAGGCTGTGCTTTTTTGTTTTAAATCGGGGAGATTTATAATCTTGAAAAAGGGCTAACAACCCCGTTGGCAGCTTGTTGTAGTACATGAGTAGGATACCCGCTGTATTAAAACGTTAATCATTTTAGCGCTCTAAATAACTCATTAACTGCGTTAAAAAATTCTCATGTAGATAAACTATATAACTAAGTTTTTGCCTTGTTACTGAGCTATTTATCTGTCGCTATAATTGCTCACTAATTCAATACAGCGGGTATTATTTGTGTTGTACGCACATCGTTGTGACCTAGCTGTGTTTGTACTGTTGCAGTAGATGCGTAGCAAATGAGTGTCGCAAAGTATGTGGGGTAACGTGTTTACTTATATGTGCATCAAAAGCAGCTTTTTTAACCGCGCGTTGTACTTGCTTTTAATCAATATGATGGCGCCTTAATTGCTTACTCTCATGATCAAGGCTCAGGGCCTGTTTATCTTTTGAGGTTAAATTTGCAGCAGTGTGCTTGGTATTTAGGCAAGGCAGAGCCTATGTAGTGTGGTTATTCCCCATAAATAGGCGATAACGTGGAATATATGCCAAACATGCGCTGCCCGAAGGGTTCTGCCCAGGGGCAATTTACTATTTGTTGCTCAGTTTTTACTTAGCCCACTAGGTTATAAACCTCTCGCCGCTATTAAATAGACCCTAGATTGAACAAATTTTAATCCTGAAAGGTCAACAGGCCCTAGTTTTATAACATGAAAATAAATATTGCCAGCCCAGCTGCTTATTATGGTTTGGATATTTTTT